>CAZHUR010000008.1:0-17730 GCA_964535395.1 uncultured Acidimicrobiales bacterium | reverse complement strand
TCACTGGAGTGAGCACGTTTGCACGCACGATGTGGGCAACCGAGCGGCCCTCTGGCTCGCTCGAAACATTCGTCTGGCCTTTGTTCCGTCGCTCCTCGACCTCTACGGTCGAGAGGCCGACGACTTCGGTCTCACCGGTCTTCATGTCGCGTGTGCCATACCGTCAGCCGCGCAGCTGAGAAAGCTGATCTTGGAGCTCCCCCGGATCGCTGGTTGGTAGATTACAGGTGTAGTTCTTACACACGTAGGCCTGCTCACCGGACCTGTCGGTCCACAACGGGGTGTCAAAGCGTTCGCCGTAGACCAGGACCGAATTTGGCAAGTACCCGCGCCGGATTTCGGCCAATAGATCTGGACGATCGCCTGTCACGACGATCTCGCTCGTCGAACCCACCGCAAGATCGAGAGCAGCGACCATGCGAGCGTGGGCTTGAGGATTCTCTCCAGCCTCGCGGCCGACCAGGGTCTGAATTTCGACACTGCGCGCGGCTAAGTCGTCTCGACCGTGAATGGCAGCTACTCGAAGAAGCGCAAACGCAGCATTCGAATTGGCTGAAGGGATCGGGCTGTCGAAGAAGTCCTTGCGTTGAACAATCAGCTCCTCGGCGTCGTCGCCCGAGGTGAACAGACCACCGGTGCTCTCGTCCCAAAACAGTTCCAACATCTGTTCGGCGGTCTCGAGAGCCGCGTGATGCCAACGGCTGTGACCCGTCGCCTCGCCGAGACGCGTGTAGGCGTCGACGAGTGCTGCGTAGTCGGCGCCATAGGCAAGATGTCGGCGCCCGCCCACGTGTTGCCAGCTCCGATACCAACGCGATCCATCGAGCAGGTGTGTCTCGGCGAATTCCATGGCGTCGATAGCGGCACTCGTCCACGCTGGTTCATCGAGCACTGCGCCTGCCTCAGCGAGCGCTGCGATCATCTGGGCGTTCCACTCGGTCAGGACCTTGTCGTCCACGCCTGGGCGAACACGCAATAGCCGAGCCTTATACAGCTTGTCCCGAAGTGCCTCGACGGCAGCGGGTCGCACCAGTTTGTCGATGTCAGGCCGGAACAAGACGTTTGCCCCGCTGTCTTCGAAATTCCCCGCAGTGGTTACGCCGTACCATGTTCGGGCAAGCTCGAGTTCTTCGGCGCTGAGTATCTCGTCCAACTCCTCTTCGGTCCAGACATAGAACCGACCCTCCTCGCCCTCGGTGTCTGCGTCCTCGGCCGAAGCGAATCCGCCACCTTCCAGACGGAGATCTCGGAGAACGTAGCCAATCGTCTCCTCGACCACCTGTCGATAGTTCTCCGAACCGGTCAATTGCCATCCATGAAGGTACGCCGGAACCAACTGGGCGTTGTCGTAGAGCATCTTCTCGAAGTGTGGAACAAGCCAGAAATCGTCCGTTGAATACCGAGCGAAACCGCCGCCGAGATGATCGAAGATCCCGCCCGCGGCCATGTGGTCGAGCGTTGACTCGGCTGCGCGCAACGCTGAAGGGTCGCCGGTCGCCAGATGATGACGGAACAAGATGTCGATGGCCATCGCTGATGGAAACTTCGGGGCACGCCCAAACCCACCGTTTGCTCGATCGTGAACGTCGAGCAGTCGAGCCACTGCCCGCTCAACGCCATCAGGGTCTAGTTCCCCCCCACCCGGCGTCAACAGAGCGTTTTCGCGCAGAGCGTTCGCCACGAGAGATCCGCGCTCGACTAGGTCGTCCTTCTTTTCGAGCCACGTCAACGAGATGGCATCGAGGAGATCGCCGAATCCAGGAAGACCATGACGAGGGGCTGGAGGGAAATAGGTGCCGGCAAAGAATGGTTCGCCGCGTGGGGTCATGATCACGGTCATTGGCCAGCCGCCCTGGCCGGTCATTGCTTGAACTGCATCCATGTACAACGCGTCGATGTCTGGTCGTTCTTCTCTGTCGACCTTTACGTTGATAAACGAGCGGTTCATCTTGGCCGCGATCGCATCGTTCTCGAACGACTCATGGGCCATCACATGGCACCAGTGACAGGCCGAGTATCCCACCGATAAGAGGATTGGCTTGTCGAGCTCGACCGCTTGCTCGAGCGCCTCTGGACCCCACGGATACCAGTCGACAGGATTGTCGGCGTGTTGTTGTAGATATGGGCTCGACTCTTCGGCCAAGCGATTCGTCATTTCTGGGACCACGCTCCAGCAGACGTGCTGGATGGGCCCGAAGTCATCAGTCCGGGAGCATCACCGGGGACGACGAAGGAGCCTTGCTCCCAAACTCCGCCAGCGACAGCTGGTTCCTCCCGCTTATGGCCAGTCGTTCCCCACTGGACATAGCCTGCAATTGCGTCGGGGTCTTCCCACTCGGGGCGGAGATACAGCGCGACTTCGCCCGATTCGGGGTTGAGTTCACCAAGTTCGGACGCCGGTACTCGCACTGACTCTCCGGGGCCAAGCTGTCCCGCTGGCACGTCGGGGTATGAGGGAAATTGGCACAAGAACAATCCGGCGGGGTCTGCCGAGACGCTCGCTCCGTTGGTAACCACCGCATACCCGTCTTGTCCAAATACCACTTCAGAAATGTAGAAATCGCTCTCGCCCATACCGAGATACTTCTCGGACTTTAGTGAGCCGTCAACTCCGGCATTTGTTCGCCGGCTTCGACCGCCGTTGTCAGGTGGTTGCTGGGCGGCGCCAGTGGGCACGCCCACTGAGGGTCCCACATACACGAAGGCTGATAGGCGAAGTTGAAGTTGAGAATGAGCTGATTTGGTCCGGCCGAACCGAGGTCAGCCGACTTTGCACCGTCGAGTAGGTATCGACCTGCCCCGTACGTCGATGATCCGTTTGTCGTGTCGCGGAAGGGCAGCAGAAGCCCTCCACCATAGGCATCGAGCCAAAACAGACCAAGCCGATGCTGTTCTCCCTCTCGGTCAAAGCGAACCCAACCGATCTGATTCAGTATCGATGACCCCTCGGCCATCTTCTCCGGTGTGTCATCTGGTTCGAGTGGCTCGACAGTGCCGATGACTTTCCAGGATGGGTCGTAGTCGAAGTATGGGAGCGTCGAGCCGAACTGGTCGCGATCCATCAGTGGACTCTGCGTGTGCGTTAACAACAGCTCGGTGCGGGCGTCTCGCCATCGTTCCCAACTCTGTTGGCCGGCGCCTGCCTCGAGTACATCGCCGTAGATTTGAGCGACCCGCCGACGGTAGTCAACAAGGTCTAGCGTGTTCGCAAGCATGGGCCAGATTATCCCGCAGCGGTGTGCCTGGCCACCACTTCGTCGATCTCCTCGAGGGCGGTCATTGCCACCACGGGGGTAATAGGCGAACGCGAGGCTGCTACTTCGAGCAAGGCGGTCGCAGGATCGACAACGTCGAACAGAGCGATTCCCGAACTCACCATCGCCTGCGCCTGATCGGCGGACAGAGGCAAAACAGGAGTGAACGTACCGTCGGCGCGCAACATCTCGTCGAGTCCTGTGAGCATGGCCTCGGGATCGGGAGTTCCGTCGATCACGATGCAGCCGAGTACTTGATTTGCACCTTCGGTGAGCTTGGCGTTCAGGCGAGCGCAAATGTCCCTGTACGCCTGAACCTGCGTCTCGGCGTCCCCGCTCGACGCTTCGATGACGGTGACCAAGCTCGCCGCACCAAAGTTTGTTGTCTGCTCAGCTTCAAGCTCGACCCCTTTGGGGTTCATTCCGGAAACTAAGGCTTCACGCAGTTCATCGAAGGTATTGTCCCATTGGCTCTCAGACATCTCGCTACGCTACCCGCCGGTTTGTCCGAACGGTGCTGAGCAGCTATCAAAAGAGTTACTGACGAATAGAAATACACGTGTCGTGCCGCGGCTAAACCTGAACGTCGAGCCGAGCACACACCTGACTTGGAGATGCCATGGGAACCGGGTGGGAAGTAAAGACAACACTGAGAGGGCGAGAGCTCTTAGGGGAGTCTCGGCTCAATAAGGGAACCGCCTTCGATGCGGACGAACGTCGTTCACTCGGTCTCGAGGGGCTCCTTCCTCAGCAAGTGGAAGACATCGGCGAACAGCTCGTGCGGACTCGCGCTGAGTTCGATCGTTTACACAATGACCTTGAGCGCCACGTGTACTTGCGGGCGCTTCAAGACGCGAACGAAGTGCTTTTCTATCGGTTCATGCAAGAGAACCTCATCGATTCTCTTCCCATCGTCTACACACCGACGGTCGGACTAGCGACCCAACAGTTCAGCCGTATCTTTAGGCGGCCACGCGGGCTCTTCTTGACCTACCCCAACCGCGACCGGATGGAAGAACAAATCAACGCGATCGATATCGACGCCGACGTCATTGTTGTGACCGACGGCGAACGCATTCTGGGTCTCGGCGATCAGGGCGCTGGCGGAATGGCGATCCCGGTCGGCAAGTTGAGCTTGTACAGCGCGTTCGGCGGAATCGACCCGTCCGCCACCCTTCCGATCATGCTCGATGTCGGCACGAACAATGAGGAGCGGCTCGCCAACCCCGAGTACCTGGGTTGGCGCCATGAACGATTGGACGATTCTGACTATCTGCCGTTTGTCGAGCAGTTCGTCACCGCAGTCGACAAGCGTTTCCCCGGCGTGTTGCTCCAATGGGAAGACTTTGCTCAGCGCAACGCCACGCGCCTGCTTCAGACCTACCGAGACCGGCTCCTGACCTTCAACGACGACATCCAAGGAACCGCCGCGGTAGCGCTCGCTGCTATCTGGTCGGCGGTCCGGTCCAAGGACTCCGCACTCGCTGATCAAAAGTTCTGCATTGCGGGCGCGGGGTCAGCGGGAACGGGAATCGCAGCGATGATCCGCGACGCACTGGTCGCAGAAGGGGTGGAAGACCCGCTTCGACATCTCTTCCTCCTCGACAGCAAGGGCCTCATCCACGACCGACGCACGAACCTCAAGCCACACCAGGTCGACCTTGCCCATCCGTTTGAGGACGTTGCCGACTGGGCCAGCTCCGACGCCGGTGACGATCTTGCTCGCGTGGTCGAACAGTCTGGGGCAACCGTGCTGATCGGCGTGTCGGGCCAACCGGGCACGTTCACCCAACCAATCGTGACGTCGATGCTCGCAGCAACCGAGCGTCCAATCGTCATGCCACTCTCCAACCCGACGAGCAGAGCCGAAGCAGTACCCGCCGATATCTTGGCCTGGACGAACGGCGCGGCGATCGTCGCGACCGGAAGCCCCTTCGACGACGTCGAGCACAACGGGGTCACCCACCACATCTCTCAATCCAACAACGTCTATGTGTTCCCCGGCCTCGGCCTTGGAGCGATCGCTGTTGGAGCGACGGCGGTAAGCGACCGGATGTTGATGACCGCAGCCGAGACCGTATCGAAGACCTCGATCGGCACGAAGCCAGAGTCGGGCATCCTTCCTGATCTCGAAACAGTGTCCGAGCTCAGCAGCAAGATCGCTGCCTCGGTGGGGGCTGCTGCTGTCGACGAGGGCCTGGCGCCTGAAATGACCGAGGACGAGATCGAAGCTCGAATCGCTGCGTATCGCTGGTCTCCTGAGTACCCGAAGATCGTAACCGCCTAGCGCGAACACCCGAACCAGATAGCACGTTCACGACGCCTCCGTAACTCCGGTGCCCGGACGGGTACACAGAACCGCTTGTCGCGTTTGGCTGCGTTGCTTAGTCTGTCACCGACACCTATAACTACCTCGCAAGGATGCAATTCAATGGCTACGTCATATCCAGTTTTTGGCCCAGGAGATCTTGGGTGGCTCACCGCGACCCAGATGCTCGAAGTCGACCGCATCATGATCGAAGACCTCGAGATCGAACTCATCCAGATGATGGAGAATGCGGGTCGCAATCTCGCCCAACTGATACTGGATCGCTATAGCCCGAGCACCGTCACCGTCCTGTCTGGTTCGGGCGGCAACGGGGGAGGCGGTCTCGTGGCGGCACGGCATCTGGCCAACCGCGGTGTCGATGTAAGCGTCACACTCGGCAAACCCGGTAATGAACTCGGTCCGGTCCCGACGCACCAGTTCGACATCTTGAACCACATGGGTGTCCAAGTAGTCGACGAACCTCGCACGTCTGACGTCGTCATCGACGCGCTCATTGGATACAGCCTCCAGGGTGCTCCACGGGGCCGGATTGCTGAACTCATCGAGGCAACGGCATCGATGGACGCGCCGATTGTTTCGCTCGACAACCCCTCGGGTCTCAACGTCACCGACGGCGACGTGCCAGGCGTGATCGTCACCGCTGATGCGACGATGACGCTCGCCCTCCCGAAGATTGGACTGCAGAACGCCTCGCAAGTAGGTGCGCTATTTCTTGCCGACATATCGGTTCCGCCGTCGGTCTATGAATCGGTCGGTGTTACCCCTGCGCCCGATTTCTCGACGAGCACGCTGATCGCAGTTGAGGGATCGTAAGGACCCGGGCTGATGAACGAAAACTCAAACCCTCAGAACACCATTTCTCACGACGTCGTCCTGAGTCCTTTCGGGGCGACCGTCCCTGAGATGGTCGAAGCTGCTCGGTGCGCTGAGGACAGCGGGTTCGGAGGCGTGTGGACATACGACCACCTCACCGGAATGATGCTCGACCGAGGATCGTCACACGATGCCTTCATCGTCCTTGGCGCGATTGCCGCGGTTACGAATCGAGTCAGAGTTGGCACGTTGGTCGCCAACATGATGAACCGCCATCCAACCCGGCTCGCCGTTGCAATGTCGTCGTTACAGTCGATCAGTGAGGGCCGGGCTGTTCTTGGACTCGGTGGCGGCTCGGCACCAGGTTCGCGGTTCGCCCGCGAGCAAGAGACCATCGGGATTGAGTTGCTCGACGGTGCGGGGAGGTCACGTCGTCTGGTCGAAACGATCGCGTTGGTTCGTGCCACCTGGGCAGGGGCAACGCACTTTGAGGGCGAGTTCTTCACGGTGGCGGAACCTGGCCTCGAACTCGATCAGAAGAACCCTCCACCGATTATTATCGGGGCGAGCGGTCAGCGCACGGTCGAGTTGGCCCTAGAACACGGTGACGGTGTGAACATCACGGGCGGACCCAAGCTCGCCGACTTACTTAACTTCGTCCACAGCCGTAACGTTGGCGACAGGTTTGAGACCTCGGTTCACATTCCTGTCGATCTGGATCACCCAACCGGAGGTTCTCTGCCTTCGATCGAACCGGGTGCCTTGAATCGGCGAGTGCTCGCGTGGAGTGCTCCATTCGACCTCGCTGCCATGGCTCGACTCGGCGCCGCTATCAATCAATAAACGCGATCCAAAATTTTGGGCACGTCGTTTTCCAAGAAACTACTCTGCGATCACAACGGCGAAAGAGAACACCGGAGGCCGGGACCATGAGCGACGCTCAACTTTTTGCACCATCCACACAGAATCTTCCATTGCCTGAGCGTTCGCGCGCAGTGCTTGCTCAGCAGTGGCAACAGCTCGCCCAACCTGGAACGTGGTGGACGGGCGAACAACGCATCGACATTGCCCACGTGGGTCGCGCGGCCAAGCGCGGCCTGCCGGAGCCAGAGGCAACCTCGATCAATCAAGTCGCGCGCGATGCAGCGAAGGCTGTTGCCACAAAGGCTGGCAGCATCACCGAAGCAATGGTCGAAGGGTTCGTAGCCGATGGCTTAAGCCCACTTCACTACGTTGAGCTCGTCGGCATCATCGCCCGAACGACCGCTATCGACACCGCAACGGTGGGCCTCGGCAACGGGCTCGAGCCGTACCTGCCCGCAGAGCCGGGGATGCCCTCGGACACCGTAGTGCAGGGCGCTAAGCAGAGATCAGCGTGGGTTCCAATGGTCGGCGCAGCAGGTGCAACGTCGGCGCTCTCGGCGGTCACCGCCGAGGATCGAGCACAAGAACAACTCCACGGAGCGCTCTATTTGAGCTACATGGAGATGGGTAACTGGAACATCAACAAAGGGTTGAGTCGAAGCCAAATGGAACTGCTCGCAGCTCGAACATCGCTCATCAACGAGTGCCACTTTTGACTTTTCGCACACTCAGGGATGCTCCGTGCGAGCGCCCACATGGCCCAAGAGAACATCAACCTCAAAGCGGTGAGCGACACCTCTCTCGATCCGAACATCCCATTTGGAAAAGAACTCCTCGCTTTTGCTGACGCGCTCGTCGGAAACGACACCGAGTTGCTCGACCAAGCTCGCTCAGCGCTCCAAGACACTGCTGGCACTGACGCAGCAACGAGAGCTCCGATGGTCATGGGCAATTTCGAAATGATGAACCGAGTCCTCGACGCAACGGGAGTACCCGTCCCGATCAGCATGGGGGCCATCAGCGAAGAGCTCGGGCTTCCACCGTTCACCGGACGCCACTAATCAAACCCACGAAAAAGAAAGCGTTATTGAAAGGAAAGAAATAATGAGTAACGAAGAGTCCGTGCAAATCCTTGCACTTGCGGGCAGCTACCGATCAGGTTCGTTCAACCAGAGCCTCCTCGCCGGGGTTCGCGACGCTGCGAGTAGCGACATAGAGATTGTGGATTTTGATCTGCGAACTGTCCCATTCTTCGATCAGGACCTTGAGACGGCGGGAGAACCCCAGCCGGTACAAGATCTCAAACAGGCGGTATCGAGCGCTGACGCAGTGCTCTTCATCACGCCCGAGTACAACAGTGGCGTGCCAGCCGTCTTAAAGAACGGTCTCGACTGGTCGTCACGCATCTACCCAGACGCTCCCATAGGCGGCAAGCTTGTCGCGGTCATTGGAGCATCCCCAGGCAGGAGCGGCACCAAGTACGCCCAAGCCAACCTCAAAGCGTCGGTTGACCGCGCCGGTGCAGTGCTGATCGAAGAGGTCGAGCTCATGTTGGATCATGCGAGCGACGCGATCGAAGATGGTGTCGTAACCTCCGACGACCTCAAAGCCCAGCTAGCGAGCGTCGTTGATTCCATCGTGAAGGCAGTCGCTGCACAACGGTCAGAACCAGACCCTGACTGAAATCCGGCTCCGGACCGAACCTGTCTCCGCTTCGCTGGTTTGCAGGCCCAATTTGTTCGACTACCTAGAAACTCATTGTCATGTCTCACGATCGATTACACGTCTTAAACACCATTGCCCAGGAACAGATCATGCATCTGTTCCATCACCCTGACCCAGCGGTCGCGATCAAGGTGATCGACGCGATCGCCGAGGGTGGCGGACTGGTGGTGGAGTTCACAAACCGCGTGGCCTTTGCTCCGTCGGTGTTTGAAGCAATGCGGCGACACGTCGACGCGAACCACCCGGACATGGTCATCGGGGTTGGGTCGGTTGAGGATGCAGCCACCGCTGCGCTGTTTACCTCCGTCGGCGCGGAGTTCATCGTGTCTCCGATCTTTGTGGCTGAGACAGCCGAGTTTTGCAATCGTCGAAAGGTGCCATACCTGCCAGGCACCATGACGATCAACGAGATCGCAGAAGCCGAACGCTACGGCGTCGAGTACGTGAAGCTCTACCCCGCAATGAACCCAATGTTCATCAACGCGGTCAAGATGCCTCGCCCGTGGAGCCGGATCATTGCCAACGGTCCCATCGGACCCGACGAGGTGCAGTCGTGGCTCCAAGCCGGGGCGACGGCGATCGGGACGATGGCTTCGGCTCCTCCGGAGGCGGTTGCGTCAGGTGATTACGGTACGGTGACTGCCGCTGTAGCCGCATTGACCGCAGCGAGAGAGGGATAGTCGCATGGTTGCAGATGTTCTGTTGTTCGACGTAAACGAAACCCTGCTCGACGTTCGAGCGTTGGGGTCCGCCTTCGAGGCGACCTTTGGCGACGCCGACCTGTTACCAAAGTGGTTCGGTACGCTCTTGCGGTACTCGCTCGAAGTGTCCGTAACCGGTGACTATCGCTCGTTCGATGAGCTTGCGGTTGGGGCGCTCATGACGAGTGCGACCAGCGCCGGCAAAGAGATAAGTGTCGAAGAGGCCACCGGACTTGTCGGCGCAATGTCGCAGCTCCCTGCCCACCCCGACGTGGCCGACGGGCTCGCGGCGCTCAAAGCCTACGGCTTCCGACTCGCGACGCTTACGAACTCCCGACTCGATGTTGCTCATGAGCAACTCTCCTCGGCCGGACTCGACTCCTACTTCGACATGGTGATGTCGGTCGAGACCGTGAAACGGTTCAAGCCACACGCCGATACGTATAAGTACGCAGCGACCCAACTCGACGTGCCTATCGGTGCAATCACGATGGTCGCAGCCCACGACTGGGACGTCAACGGTGCTCTGCTCGCCGGAGCAAACGCCGCGTTCATCGAGCGACCTGGTGCGGCACGCGGTTCTCACGATCGCATTCCCGAGTTGGTCGCCCCAGACATTGGTGCGCTCGCCACCCTTCTCACGCAGGGATCGGATTGACGTGAACGACACCGAAACCCGGGATCTCGACGCGCTTGCGATCACGACGCTGCGAACGCTCGCCATCGATGCTGTAGAACAAGCCGGTTCGGGCTATCCGGGCACTGCTATGGCCCTGGCGCCTGCGATCTACACCATCTATTCCGAACACCTCCGCTACGATCCCGACGATCCAAAATGGGAAAACCGAGATCGGTTCGTCCTCTCGGTCGGCCACGCCAGCAACCTCTTGTACGGGATGTTGCATCTGTCCGGTGTGAAGTCGGTGGATCCAAAGACCGGGCCGGTCGGTGAGCCGGCAATGACGATCGAGGACATCAAGGGTTATCGCTCTGGGACCACGCGTGCGACCGGTCACCCCGAATACGGTGTGGTCGCCGGTGTCGAAACCTCGACAGGCCCGCTGGGACAGGGACTGGCGACTTCGGTTGGTATGGCGATGGCGCAGCGCTTCAAAGCGGCGACGTTTGATGTCGACGATCAAGGCTTGTTCGACCATGAAGTTATTGCCGTCGGGGGTGATGGCGACGTGATGCAGGGGATCGCGTACGAGGCGGCCTCCTTTGCCGGCCACCAACAGCTTTCGAATCTTTGCTGGATCTACGACAACAACAGCATCACCATCGAAGGCTCAACCGAACTCGCGTTTACCGAAGATGTTGCTGGCAGATTTGCCGCTCTTGGATGGTCGGTCATCGTGATCGACGATGCGAACGATCGAGACGCAATCCGTGCTGCATTGGCAGCGTTTCGTGCCGAGCAAGAAAAGCCCACCTTTGTCGTCCTCACGAGCGAGATTGGTTGGGGGTCGCCAAACTTCCAGGGCCAGCAGCGGATGCACGGAATTCCCCTCGGCCCCGAGGAAACCAAGCTGACTAAAGCGGCCTACGGGTGGCCCGAAGATGGTCACTTCTTGGTGCCCGACGAAGTTCTCGATCACGTGCAGGCAACCTTCTGCGCACGGGGGCGAGCTGCCCGGGAGGCATGGAATCAGGAGTGGGAAGCGTTCAGCGCTGCCCATCCCGACTCGGCAAAGAACATCGAGCTGATGGCCAACAACGAGCTGCCCGACGACTGGGATCGCGACACTCCGAGCTGGGACGACCCGACCGAAATGGTCGCGGTGCGCGAAGCATCGGCGGCCTCCATAAACGCGTTTGCTCCGAACATCCCATGGCTCGTCGGTGGAGCGGCCGATACCGCAATGAAGTCGATGACCCTGATGCAGTTCCCCGACGCGGGCAGCGCCCAGCCGGACAGCCCAGCGGGACGCAACATGCACTATGGCACCCGAGAGCACGCAATGTCCGCCATCGCAAACGGGCTGGCCCTTTCGGGAGTTCGCAACTATGACTCGGCCTACATGGTGTTCAGTGAGTACGCCCGCGGGGCAATCCGCTTGTCCGCCTTGATGGCACAACCGGTCATCCACGTCCTTACCAACGATTCCTTCCAGGTTGGCCCCGATGGCCCCACACATCAGCCGATCGGACACCTTGCGACCTATAGGGCAATGCCGAACATCACGATCATTCGCCCCGCCGATGCCAACGAGACCGCCATTGCATGGAAGGTGGCGCTGAAACGTACCGACGGTCCAACGATCCTCTCGATTGCTCATCAGAAAGTTCCGGTCATCGACCGCACGAAGTTTGGGTCGGCCAACGGTGTGGAGCAGGGTGGGTACGTGCTTGCCGATCCACCAGATGGTGCTGACATCGACGCAGTTATCATCGCGACAGGAGCCGAGGTGCACCTCGCACTTGAAACCCGCGAGCTGCTGAGCACACAAGGCATACACGTGCGGGTCGTGAACCTTGCGTCATGGGAGATCTTCGAAGCGCAATCTAACGAGTACCGCCAGAGCGTTCTGCCAAGAGAAATTCGCGCTCGGGTAACCGTTGAAGAGGCTGCAACGATCGGTTGGCATCGGTACGCCGGCGACGCGGGAGAAGTGCTCGGGATCGACACCTTTGGACTGTCTGCTCCCGCGCCTGTCCTGCAAAAACGCTTCGGATTCACCCCCGAGGATGTGGCTGCCGCGGTCCAACGGTCGATCAGCAACGCTCACTAGGTCTGACCACCGGCGAGCTTCGCCGAGCCTGGTCCGAAGGAGTATCTTGATAGGGTTTTCGAAGGCTTAGAGGGCCCGAGTTGGCTGAACTCGCTGAGATGACCAAGAGTTCAAATGGTTGGATACTCAACAAAAGACACTTCAGAATTACAGAATCAGGGAATACGCATCACATGACATTGACCGAACAACAACAAGAGCTCTGCGACACGAGCACCGTTGATTACTCCGACCTCAGAGCAGTTTTCTTGAACTGCACCTTGAAGCGCTCTCCTGAGCTATCGCACACCGAAGGCCTGATCAAGATTTCTCAAGCGATCATGGAAGCCAACGACGTGAAGACCGACCTGATTCGTCCCGTCGACTTCCAAATCGCAACCGGTGTCATGCCCGACATGACCAAACACGGGTGGGACGTCGACGAATGGCCTCAGATCTTCGAAAAGGTCATCGCCGCCGACATCTTGGTCATCGGTGCGTCGATCTGGTTGGGCGAAAAGTCGTCGATCGCTAGCCAGATGATCGAGCGACTCTACTCACATCACGGCCAGATGAACGAAAAGGGCCAGATCCGCTACTACGGCAGGGTCGCTGGAAGCCTTATCACCGGAAACGAAGACGGCGCGAAGCACGCATGCATGAACCTTCTATGGTCGCTTCAGCATCTCGGTTTTGTGATCCCTCCTCAGGCCGACGCTGGCTGGATTGGTGAGGTCGGGCCTGGCCCCTCCTACCTCGACGAAGGATCGGGCGGCCCGGAGAACGACTTCACGAATAGGAACACGACGTTCATGACGTGGAACTTGCTGCACACCGCACGAATGCTCAAAGACGCTGGCGGAATCCCAGCTCACGGTAACCAGCCCGGAGAATGGGACGCCGGTTGTTCAATGGACTTCCCGAACCCCGAGTATCGCTAGGCCTTTCGCTACGCGGATTTCGCGACTACACCTAGACGTTGCCCGACCGGTCCCGCGCCAAGGCCGTAGATAATTCCCGCTCCAATAATGACCACGAAGGTTATCGAGATCAGCGTGTCACCACCGGGGATGCCTTCTTCGTCAAGTTCGAGGGCAAACACCGACGCCGTTGCGGCCGCCACAATGCCCCGCGGCGCAAGCGCCATCAGAAACAACATGTCCTTACGCCTCATGCCCGACAGGGTGGCTGAAGCCAAGACCGCGAGTGGTCGTGCGACCAAGATAAGCACGGCGAGAATGATCAACCCTGGAACCAGGTTGTCGATTACTCCTTGAAGATCCATGCGCGCCCCGAGGACGATGAACAGACTGCCGAGCGCGAGGACCCCGACACCTTCCTCGAACGCAGCAATGTCATCGACCGTGGTGAACGTTTGGTTGGCCAGGCACAGCCCAAAGACGGTTGCCGCGAACAGGCCTGATTCAGGAGCGATGAGGTTCGCGGCGGTGAAGGCAGCAACCGCTCCGGCGAGAGCCGTTGGTGCTCGCAGCAGTTCAGGGACGTTCGCTTTGGCCAGAACTGCCGTTGTCGCCACAGCGAAGATCAGGCCGACGCCAATGCCCGCACCCAGTGTGATCGCGACCGCAACAGCTGCACCGGAGATCCCTTTGCCGTCGAGCACCACTCCCAACATGATGATGCCGATCATTGCGCCGATCGGATCGATAAGGATGCCCTCCCACTCGAGAATCTCACCGGAGGGCGGATCGGGCATGATTCGACGAAGGATTGGAATGACCACCGTTGGGCCGGACACGATGAGTACGGCTCCGGCGAGAAACGCTGTTCGACCGCTCAGGTCGGTGACGAGGGCAATGATGACCGACCCGACTAGCCACGTCACGAGCACACCGATCGTGACGAGCTTGAACACCACTCCATCAAAGCCCTTGATCTCTCGAAACCGGAGCTGCAGCCCGCCGTCGAAGAGGAGAAGACCCACGGCCAGTGAGATTCCTGGGAAGAGCAGCTCGCCGAACAGTTCGTCGGGGTCGAGAAGGCCCGTGGCCGGTCCGGCAATAAAGCCCGATACTAAGAGGACGAGAACTCCGGGCAAGTTCAGTTTGTTGGCGATCACCTGGGCGACAACACCAAATACCACGATCGTGCCAAGACCGATGAGGATGTCAACTTCAGACATCGGACAAAACCTTTCCCGCTGTTCAGATTGAGATAACCCTCTCTCTAGTCGATCTCAGCCCTACCTGCTCAATTGCGACCGGCAAGAACCCGGTTCGAATCTGCGTGACGGGCGTTCTGGCGCAAGCTACCTGACGCAGAACTCCCTGATCTCGCGCCGCGGGTTCTAACCTCAAAGGGTGAGTGTGCTGCGCGTAGCTATCTGTCAGATCAACACCAAAGTGGGAGACCTCGAGGGCAATGCCGAGAAGGTGCTCGCATCGATGGCCGAGGCCGAACGTGAGGGGGCCGACCTTGCGCTCTTTCCCGAACTGACGATCACCGGGTATCCACCGGAGGATCTACTGCTCAAGCCCGGGTTTATCGCCGACAACATCGCCGTGCTTCACGAGGTTGCGGCAAAGATCACGGGGCACTGCGCTGCTGCCATTGGCTTTGCCGACGGCGAAGGTCACGGTCAGAGCTTTAACGCGTTTGCGCTCGTCGCAGCCGGAGAAGTGAAGGCCACGTACCACAAGCGTGCTCTACCCAACTACGCCGTCTACGACGAGGAACGCGTCTTCAAGCCAGGCACCGAGCCCATGCGTCTCTTCGAGATCGCCGGTGTTCGAGTGGGTATGTCGATTTGTGAAGACGGCTGGATCGCTGGCGGCCCAATGGCGCAGATGGGGGCTGGCGGTGCGCAGGTTCTGGTCAACATGAATGCGTCGCCGTACTACCGCCACAAGACCGAGGTGCGACAAGCCGAGATGGCCCTGCGCGTTGATGAGGCCGGCCGGATCCCGCTCGTCTACGGCAACCTCGTCGGGGGTCAAGACGAAGTGGTGTTCGACGGGTCCTCATTCGTACTCGATGCACAGGGCGAAGTGATTGCACGCGCAGGCCACTGCAACGAAGAGATGCTCGTGGTCGATGTCGAAGCGTCCGACAACGATGTGCGAGCTGACGCACAGTTTCCTGTGGTTGCCGTATCGGCTGCGACTGGAAGAACCCAAGAAGGGGCCTCGCCTCGCGTGGCGCCAGTGCTTAACGAGCTCGACGAATTGCACGATGCGCTCGTGCTGGCGACGCGTGACTACGTCCACAAGAACGGCTTCACCGACGTGTGCCTCGGCTTGTCCGGAGGCATCGACTCGACCCTTACCGCGGCGATCGCCGCAGACGCGTTGGGTCCCGAAAACGTGCACTGCATCCTGATGCCTAGTCGCTACTCGAGCACGCACTCGGTGACCGACGCGGAGGAGTTCGCCGAACGGCTCGGCGTGTCACACCGTACGATCCCGATCGAGCGAGCTCACGCCGCCTTCCTCGAAACCTTCGCCCCCTCATTCGAAGGTCGCGAAGAAGACTTGACCGAGGAGAACCTTCAATCCCGCATTCGCGGTGTCATCTTGATGGGGCTCACCAACAAGTTCGGCTGGCTCGTCGTTACGACCGGCAACAAGAGCGAGGCAGCAGTTGGGTACTCGACGCTGTATGGCGACACCGCTGGTGCATACGCGGTGATCAAAGACGTATACAAGCTCGACGTCTACGCGCTGTCCCGACGCTTCAACGAACGGGCAGGACGAGAGGTGATTCCCGAGTCGGTTATCACCAAACCGCCGTCGGCCGAACTCCGGCCAGATCAGCGAGACGATCAGAGCCTTCCTCCGTACGAGGAACTCGATCCGCTGCTCGAGGCATACATCGAAGGTGACAGGAACCGGCGAGAATTGGTCGAGATGGGATTTGATCAAGCGATCGTCGATCGCATTACGCGGCTCGTCGACATTTCTGAATTTAAGCGCCGCCAGACGCCGCTCGGGCCCCGCGTGACCAAGAAGGCCTTTGGACGAGATCGTCGACTCCCGATCACCAACGGCTACCGCTGAACTGCCTGAATGACGGGTTTTTGACGCCTGGGCACCACTCAAAACGGAGCAGATCGACCCCTCCTCGATTGTAAACTTCTGGTTATTTGAGCAATTTGGAGGGTTGTACTTGTGCCTTTCGGCACGCACACTTTGATCAGAGGGGAAACGCTCGTTTCCTTTTTCATTGACTACACGGTGGCCCGCAGCCGATCGGTCGGTAAAGTTTTGCTACAGATCGACTGTGGGTGGGTCGAAATCTGCATTGCGTCACCAAACGGTGAGGTTTTGGGGACTTCGTAACCAAGTAGTCGTCAACAGCACCTAAGAATTGCAGAGAAGGAAACTCGTGGCCAAAGAGCGTGTCGAGCGGGATGAAGAAGATCTCGTCAGGTTGTACCTCACAGACATTGGCCAGTATCCCCTGCTGACCAAAGACGACGAAGTACGTCTTGCCCAGGCGATTGAAAAGGGTGCAGAAGCCCGCGTCGCGCTCGAGAGCGCAGACGAAATAACCCCGGCAAAGCGACGCGAATACAACCGTGACCTTCGCCGTGGCGAGCAAGCCGAACGCACCTTCGTGCAGTCGAACCTTCGCCTCGTCGTCTCGATCGCCAAGAAGTATCAGGCATCAGGTCTGCCCCTCCTCGACCTGATCCAAGAGGGCAACCTCGGTCTCATGCACGCCGTCGAGAAGTTCGACTGGCGCAAGGGCTTTAAGTTCTCGACCTACGCCACCTGGTGGATCCGTCAGGCAATCACACGTGGCATCGCAAACACTGGTCGCACGATTCGTCTCCCAGTTCACGCTGGCGACACCCTCACTCGTCTTCAGAAAGCCCGCTCACGCCTGGAGCTCAAGCTCGGCCGCCCAGCGACACTCTCTGAACTGTCTGCTGAAGTAGAACTTCCCGAGGACAAGGTCACCGAAGCGCTTCGCTTCGCAGCTGAGCCTCTGTCGCTTTCTGAACCGCTTCGCGAAGACGGCGATGCCGAACTCGGCGACGTGGTCGAAGACCGAGGCGCAGATTCACCGTTCGAGGTCGCTGCCACCGCGCTGCTTCCCGACGAGATCAGCCGTCTTCTCTCGCCGCTCGACGAGCGTGAGCGCGAGATCCTCAAGCTTCGCTTTGGACTCGACCGCGGAGAGCCCCGCACCCTTGAAGAGGTTGGCGAACACTTCAACCTCACCCGTGAGCGCATTCGTCAGATCGAAGCCCGTGCAATGTCGAAGCTGCGCCATCCAAGCAGCGACACCGGCGCTCGAGACCTCCTCGCTGTCTAAGGCGCACGGTCTAAGTCTGCTGCCCCAGAACGGGCCGATGGGGACCGAATCGC
>CAZHUR010000007.1:4299-18290 GCA_964535395.1 uncultured Acidimicrobiales bacterium | reverse complement strand
ATACATGACTGAAGAGTTAGACACGCGCTCGTCCCGACCATTCGAAATGGTGACCGACTTCGAGCCAGCCGGTGATCAGCCGGCTGCGATCGAAGGGCTGGCCCAAGGGATCGAACGCGGCGACAAATTCCAGACGCTCCTCGGCATCACCGGCTCGGGTAAGAGTGCCACGATCGCCTGGACGATCGAGAAGGTGCAGCGTCCCACGCTCGTCATCGCGCCGAACAAGTCGCTCGCCGCGCAGTTGGCCAACGAGCTTCGCGAGTTCTTCCCGAACAACCGGGTCGAATACTTCGTCAGTTACTACGACTACTACCAGCCCGAGGCGTATATGGCTTCGAGCGACACCTACATCGAGAAGGACTCGTCGGTCAACGACGAAATCGACCGCCTACGACACGCTGCAACTTCGGCATTGCTCACGCGTCGCGACACGATCGTCGTCGCTTCTGTGTCGTGCATCTATGGTCTCGGAGCGCCCGAGGAGTACAAGGATCAGCTCCTGACACTCAAGGTTGGTCAGGAGATCGATCAGCGCGAGATTCTTCGTCAACTGGTCGATATGCAGTACGAACGCAACGACATGAATCTGGTTCGCGCCAAGTTTCGTGTGCGCGGCGACACGATCGAAGTGCATCCGGCCTACGACGAGACGGTCGTCCGCATCGAGATGTTTGGCGATGAGATCGAGTCGATTAGCCGAATCGACCCGCTCACCGGCGAACGAGTTGCCACGCTCGACGAGGTTTCGGTCTTTGCCGCTACTCACTACGTCGCCAGCGAAGAACGGCTTCGAAGTGCGATCGTCGGGATCGAGGAAGAACTCCAAGAACAACTCGCCCTCTTCGAAGACGAGAGCAAGCTCCTCGAGGCGCAGCGACTGCGCATGCGCACCCAGTACGACCTCGAGATGATGGCCGAGGTCGGGTTTTGCAATGGCATTGAGAACTACTCGATGCATCTCGATGGCCGTTCGCCCGGAGAGCGGCCATTCACGTTGCTCGACTATTTCCCAGACGACTACCTGATCGTGCTCGATGAGTCCCACGTTGCGGTTCCCCAGATCCACGGACAGCACGCTGGCGACCGCAGCCGCAAGGATGTGCTCGTCGAACATGGCTTCCGCTTACCGTCGGCAATCGACAACCGGCCGCTTCGGTTCGACGAGTGGCTCGACGTTACGAACCAAGTTGTGTTCTTGTCGGCCACGCCAGGTCCCTACGAACTCGAGGTCTCCGACAATGTTGTCGAACAGATTGTTCGACCGACCGGTCTTGTCGACCCAGAAGTTGTGGTCAAGCCGACCAAGGGCCAGATCGATGACCTCGTCGAGATGATCAACGAGCGCATCGAGGCCGACCAGCGCGTGCTGGTCACGACGCTCACAAAGAAGATGTCCGAAGACCTCACCGATTACCTGCTCGAACTCGGGTTGAGAGTCCGTTATCTACACTCGGAGGTCGACACGCTCGAACGCATCGAGATACTCCGAGACCTGCGACTCGGCCAATTCGATGTGCTGGTCGGCATCAACCTCCTTCGTGAGGGGCTCGACTTGCCGGAGGTGTCGCTCGTGGCGATTCTCGACGCGGACAAGGAAGGTTTCCTCAGAAGCGAGACGTCGCTGATCCAGATGATTGGTCGAGCCGCCCGAAACGTCGATGGCAAGGTCGTGATGTATGCCGATCAGATGACCGACTCGATGCAGCGTGCAATCAGCGAAACAATGCGACGTCGAGGCTTGCAGCTTGCCTACAACGAGGAGCACGGAATCAACCCCGAGACCGTTCGTAAGGCGGTCACCGATATCTTGGCG
This sequence comes from uncultured Acidimicrobiales bacterium, assembly GCA_964535395.1. GTDB lineage: Bacteria > Actinomycetota > Acidimicrobiia > Acidimicrobiales > SHLQ01 > SHLQ01. The sequence continues at coordinate 16,474 of CAZHUR010000007.1, read as the reverse complement.
ATGTTGCGGCCAGCTGCCGAGACGGCGCCGCATCCAGGAAAGGGAAAGCGGCGTCGTAGTCACGACGAGAACCGTCGAGTGATAGAGACCGACAACATGGGTCGATCCGACCTGGAGAAACTGATTCGCACGCTCGAAGAAGAAATGCTCGAAGCGTCAGGTGAGTTGAAATTCGAATACGCTGCCCGTCTTCGCGACGAGGTAAAGGACTTGAAGCGCGAACTGCGCGAGATGGTGTAACAAGCCAGAGGAGAGAAGTGGCTGATCGTTTGGTGGTGCAAGGCGCCCGTGAACACAACCTGAGAAACGTCGACATCGAGTTACCCCGCGACAAGCTCATCGTTTTCACAGGTCTGTCCGGATCGGGGAAGTCGTCGCTCGCGTTCGACACGATCTACGCCGAGGGCCAACGACGCTATGTCGAGTCTTTGAGTGCCTATGCGCGCCAGTTCCTCGGACAGATGGACAAGCCTGACGTCGATTTCATCGAGGGCCTGTCTCCGGCAATTTCCATCGATCAGAAGAGCGCGTCTCGAAACCCTCGCTCGACGGTCGGGACCGTCACCGAGGTCTACGACTATCTGCGCCTGTTGTTTGCGCGCATCGGCGTTGCTCACGACCCCGAAACGGGGGAGCGGCTCGAACGTCAGACCCCTCAGCAAATCGTCGACCGAGTCCTCACCATGGAAGAAGGCACCCGCTTCCAGGTTTTGGCGCCGGTCGTCCGGGGACGCAAAGGCACCTATGAGACCCTGCTCGAAGATTTTGCGGCACAGGGTTTCGCTCGGGCCATCGTCGACGGCGATCCGATCGAACTCGACCAACTCGCCGATGTCGAACTTGAGTTGGAACGGTACGAAACCCACACCATTCAGATCGTGGTCGATCGGCTTGTGCTCCGCGACGGAATCGAGCGGCGCCTGACCGAGTCGATGGAGACTGCCTTGTCGATTGCCGATGGCGTTGCCGAAGTTCAGATCATGCCAGCAAAGGACAGCGACGCTGAGCCCGAGACCGTCGTGTTCAGTCAACACTTGTCTCGTCCATCGGATGGCAAGTCGTTCGATGAGATAGCCCCGCGCAACTTCTCGTTCAACTCTCCCTATGGAGCGTGCACACATTGCGACGGTTTGGGCACGGTCTTCGAAGTCGACGAGCGCCTTGTCGTGCCAAACCAAGAGGCCACCATCGAAGAGGGCGCTATTGCTCCGTGGGCTGGTAACCGCAGCCGATACTTTGGGCGGCTCGTCGAAGCTGTGTGCGATCAAAGTGGCATCGATCGTCATACGCCATGGGAGGATCTCTCGAAGTCCGACCGAAAGCTGTTGATGCGCGGCGGAATGAAAGAGCGGGTCACGGTCAGTTACAAGAACCGGTTTGGGCGGTCACGGACGTACGACGCGAAGTTCGAAGGAGCGATTCCGTACCTGCAACGTCGACACGAAGAGTCTGAGTCCGACAGTCAGCGTGAGCAGATCGAGGGCTACATGCGGACAGTTCACTGTCAGCACTGCGGAGGCGCTCGTCTCAATCCGCTCTCGCTCGCGGTAACCATCGACGGTCTCAACATTCACGACGTCTGCTCTATGTCGATCGGCGAAGCAGCAAAGGCACTGAACACACTCGAACTCAGCGACCGAGACATGATCATTGCTGAACAGGTAGTGAAAGAAGTCAACGCACGGATGGGCTTCCTGCTCGACGTTGGCCTCGACTACCTCTCGCTCTCGCGCAACGCAGCGACGTTGGCCGGCGGTGAAGCCCAACGAATCCGATTGGCAAGCCAGATCGGCAGTGGTCTCGTTGGGGTTCTGTACGTCTTGGACGAACCGTCGATCGGGCTTCACCAGCGCGACAACCAGCGCTTGATCGAGACGCTTCTGCGGCTCAGAGATCTGGGGAACACCGTCATCGTGGTCGAACACGACGAAGACACGATCGCGATTGCTGACCACGTTGTCGATATCGGTCCTGGTGCAGGCGAGCACGGTGGGGAGATTGTTCACTCCGGCACCGTCAAAGGTCTGAAGCGCAACAGCAAGTCCGTGACCGGCAAGTACCTGTCGGGGCGAAAGTCAATCGCTGTGCCCGAAAAGCGTCGGACTCCAAAGGAAGAGTCGATCTGGATCCGGGGTGCCGAGGAAAACAACCTCAAGGGCGTCGACGTCGAAATCCCGTTGGGTGTCTTTGTCGGTATCACCGGAGTTTCGGGAAGTGGAAAGTCGTCGCTGATCAACCAGATTCTGTTGCCGAGTCTCATGCAGAAGATCTATGGCTCGAAGGTAGTGCCCGGGCTACACAAGAAGGTCGAGGGAACCGAGGCGATCGACAAGGTGATCGCCATCGACCAGTCGCCGATTGGGCGAACGCCTCGATCCAACCCAGCGACCTACACCGGCGTCTTCGATCACGTGCGCAAGTTGTTTGCTCAGACGACCGAAGCGAAGGTGCGCGGCTATTTGCCGGGGCGGTTCAGCTTCAACGTGAAGGGCGGGCGCTGCGAAGCATGCTCGGGCGACGGCACGATCAAGATCGAAATGCACTTCCTTCCAGACGTGTACGTGCCGTGCGAAGTCTGCAAAGGCAAGCGCTACAACCGCGACACTCTCGACATCTTGTTCAAGGGCAAGAACATCGCAGATGTGTTGAACATGCCGATCGAAGAGGCGTTGTCGTTCTTTGAGAACCAACCCCCGATCGCTCGTCATCTTCAGACGCTCGTCGATGTGGGCCTTGGTTATGTACGCCTTGGTCAACCCGCACCGACCTTGTCCGGTGGTGAAGCTCAACGCGTCAAGCTTGCTTCAGAGTTAGCAAAGCGTTCGACGGGCCACACGATGTACATCCTCGACGAACCCACAACTGGATTGCACTTCGAAGATGTTCGACGGTTGCTGACCGTTCTGAGTCGCCTCGTCGATCAAGGCAACTCGGTGTTGGTGATCGAACATAACCTCGACGTCATCAAGACCGTGGACCACGTGATCGACCTCGGTCCAGAGGGTGGCACCGGTGGTGGGCGAGTGCTCGCTGAAGGAACACCCGAGTACTTGGCAACCGTGAGCGACAGCCACACTGGCCGTTTCCTCTCAAAGATGTTGTCGAACAGCTAGCTCGCTCTCGAGCAAGGCGTTCGGCTGGGTTCAGCTCTCGTGGTACTGGCGGATCCGAGAGCCATCGATCGTGAGGGCGATGACCTGATCGTCCGAGAGCAGTCGGTCGTCCACCAATTCGAGAACCTTGTCAGCCAGCGATTCGTCGAGGTTCTCGACGAATCGCGCGGCCAGGGTGCCCCAACCGTTCTGGACCGAGACCGTGATCGCCCCGATCAAACCCGGAGCCACCCAAACCCCCCACGTCCGCTGACTTGGGTCGCCGAGCGGCAACGGATCGGGAAGACTTCCGACCTGGTCGCCCAGTGCAAGCACCGACGCGGCGACATTCTCACGAGCGACACGAAGTCGAATCGGTGGTTCTTCGGGAGTGTCGGAGAACGCGAGGAACGTGTTCCACGGAGCGCTGAGATCGTTGTTGTTTGCTTCGACGAGTGCGGACATCGCCCGATGTGAATCTTCGTCCATCACCCGCCAGTCGTGCTCTTCGAAGTCGCCGGAGGCGAGGGCGGCGTGCAGCTTATAGTTCGCAGGGCGTCGCTGGACAAAGGTCGTTACCCCCGCTCGCTCGTCGGCCGTCGCAGCTTGCTCAGCTGCATCGAGAAGGGCGTCGGAACGGATGACCTCCACCTCGAGCCCGGTTGGATGGGTGCGAAGGAGGTTGTTAGACGTATAGTCGGCGCCGCTCTGAACGTGTGCGGTGACGACCTCGCTGACGATGTTGTGGTCGATCAATGGCGAGTCGGCGGTGACCCGGACCAGGTGTTCAGCGGGAAAGTCTGCAATCACCTCCACGAAGCGAGCCAACATGTCGTCGGAGGGTCCGCGAACCGCAGTGGCGCCGTTCGCTCGGGCAATCTCTTCAAACTCGTTATCGCCTGGTAAGTCCGAGATTGCGAGCACGACCGGCCCATCGCTGAATGGGGCGAGCCTGTTTAGCGCCGTAGAAAGCACCGTGCCGTTGCCGAACTCCATGAGTTGGCTCTTGCGGCGGTCGGTGCCGTCCTGTCCTGCTTGAACAACGAGCAGAATGCTCATCGCTGTCCTCCCACTGTCATCAATCGTTTCAAATCACGGATTTTCGCCGTAACTCGATCACCTGTAACAAGGATCTTCGCATGAAGGCATGCCGAAAGCGCGACACGAGCCGGTTATCTTTGATGTGTGGTTGAACGTCCTCCATCAGGTTCTATCCCGGATGCTCCCGGGTCGTACCAGTTTCGCGATCGCGATGGCCGGATTATCTACGTCGGGAAGGCCAAGAGCTTGCGCTCTCGGCTGAGTAATTACTTCCAGAAGAATCTCCCGCCGCGGACCGCTCAGATGGTGCGTTCTGCAGAGTCGGTCGAGTGGATTCAGGTCGACAACGAGCTCGAGGCGCTGATGCTCGAGTACAGCCTGATCAAGGAGCATCGACCCCGATTCAATATTCGACTGGTGGACGACAAGAGTTACCCGCTCCTCGCAATTACCGAGTCTGACGAGTGGCCCAGGGCCATGGTGGTGCGCGGCAAGAAGAAGAATGGCGTGCGTTATTACGGCCCGTTCGGTCACGCATACGCGATTCGAGAGACACTCGATCTGCTATTGCGAACCTTTCCGATTCGTACGTGTTCTGATAACAAGCTCCAGCGGCACGAAAAGCTCGGTCGGCCGTGTCTGCTCTTCCATATCGAGAAGTGTTCTGGGCCGTGCGTTGGTGAGATCTCCGCCGAAGAGTACGACGAGTTGGTTGCGAGTCTGGTTTCGTTCCTCGATGGTGAGACCGACACGGTGGTTGGAGATCTTGAAGCTCGGATGCAAGACGCTGCTGACTCCTACGAGTTCGAGCTCGCGGCGCGTCTTCGAGATCAGCTCGGCTCAGTTCAGAAGGCCATCGAGAAACAGCAGATGGTCGGTGCACGCTCAGACGACTTCGACGTGATCGGGATCCACGGCGACGAACTGGAAACTGCGGTTCAGATCTTTATGATTCGTCGTGGCCGAGTAGTGGGGAGACGCGGCTTCATCATCGACCGCGTGGAGGATCTCGACGAGGCTGAGTTGATCGATCGAATTCTCGAGGGTGTGTACTCCGAGGAGCCGGCAATGGGGTACCCGAAGCAAGTCCTCGTTCCATCGCCATCGAGCGACCCGGAGTTGTACTCGGCGTGGATGGGGGAGTTGCGTGGCTCTGCGGTTAGCGTGCGCGTGCCCCAGCGAGGGGACAAGCGAGCGCTGCTCGAAACAGTCACACGGAACGCCACGGAGTCCTTCACGCGTCATCGCCTCAAGAGGGCGTCGGATCACAACAGCCGTGCGCGGGCTCTGAACGAGCTTCAAGAGTATTTGCAGCTCCCCGAGTCGCCGTTGCGCATCGAGGCTTACGACATGAGCCACATTCAGGGGACTGACTACGTTGGGTCGATGGTCGTCGTAGAAGACGGCTTGGCGAAGAAGTCCGATTATCGCCGCTTTAAGATCAAGACGGTCGATGGCAATAATGACTTCGCAGCGATGGCTGAAGTGCTCGAGCGACGCCTGACGAACTACCTCAGCGACCGGGAAAAGCCGGTCGAAGAACGCGGCAGGTTCGCGTATCCACCGAACTTGATCGTGGTCGACGGTGGCAAAGGGCAGCTGTCGGCTTCCTATGAAGTGCTCGAGTCATTGGGCCTTGAGGAAGAGATCCCGATCGTGGCTCTCGCCAAACAATTCGAAGAGGTGTACATCCCGGGCCAGAGTGAACCAATCCGAATTCCGCGCCAGTCCGAGGCGCTGTACCTATTGCAGCGCTTGCGAGACGAGTCTCATCGTTTCGCGATTACGTATCATCGCCAACTGCGCGACAAGCGCATGACCAAGTCTGCGCTCGATGACATTGCTGGACTCGGGCCCGCGCGCAAGAAGCGTCTTCTCAAAGAGTTCGGAAGCCTGAAGTCTGTGAAGAAGGCAACCGAAGATGAGCTTGCTGCCTTGTCGTGGTTGCCCGATAATGTCGCTCAGAATGTTTGGCAGAAACTGCACACCTAGTAACACGGTGTACAAGACGACTAGACGCTAGCCTCATATCCAAATGAGCGATCAATGGAGTGGCCCTGGCTGGTGGTTGGCCAGCGACGGAAAGTGGTACCCACCCGCCGACGCTCCCAACCTCCAGAACGCGGGTGCTGTAGTGGCTGAAGAGAACGAGGATCGGTTCCATGACCTCGCTTCCGATGCCGTGCCCGACTCAGCTCAAGACCCCGTTGCAGAAGCTCAAGACCCTGTTGAAGAAGACAGCCACGCAGAGCTCACCTTCATGGAACTCGACGCTTCATCTGAGCTTAGGGAGGTACACGAGGAACAACCGAAGCTCGACGAGCTGGAAGCATTGAATTTGACCGACGCTGACGTGATCGACCTGAACGAGGTCGAGTCAGAGTCCACTTCCCCAGAGCTTGCGATGGCATCGGCGAAAGTCCCCGCCGACGCTGCTGGCTCGGTTGGTGGTGGCGCCTACGTTGGCTCGACGCTCACCCAAGGTGAAGAGGTACTACGAAGCGAGGTCGAATCCGTCAGCGTCGGCGGGGCCTCGGACCTGTCACCTGACTCGAACGGACATGGCCCATCGTCGATATCTCCTGAGTCCGAGGTAGTTGGGTCCGAAGCAGCGGGCCTCGACGAACGCGAAGGCGGCGATGAGTCTCTCGAACAAGCTGTTGGCCCTGCTGGTTCCTCCCGAAGCTCGATCATCTTTAGCGTTGCGCTAGCCCTTGCCCTTTTGTCAGGAATTCTTGGCGCCCTGTTTCTGCAGGAGCGCTCGCAAGCACGAGAGCTTCGAGCCGAGCTGGCAGCACTTGCCGGCGAGCGCCCGCCCGAGATCGACCTGACCGACCTCGAAGATGCGCTCAACACCGCACGAGTGCAGAATCAGCAGCTCGAGCAGCAGCTGGCCGATATGAGTGCTCTCGTGTTGCAGCTGCCCGAAGGTCGATTGACCGAAATTTCCGCACCCCTCGATCCGGTTTTTGCCGACGAGGCAAGCGGACGCTTGATCGCAGTCGATGCGGTCGGCGACTACGTCATCTGGGGTGACGGAGCCGACAGTCCAATCACCGACTCGGGATCGCTGGGCGCTGCACCTACCGGCATGTTCGCCGGCGGCGTCAGGGCGTGGGTCACCACCGAGGCCGGTGAGGTGGTTGTGCTGCCAATGGTCCTCGGCACCGAGGTCCAGCCGACGGTTCAGTATGGACCGCTCACTCAGCTCGTTCCCGACGTGCGTGGCTATTGGGCCTACAACTCTGAGCTCGGCCAGGTCGTTCGTCTCGAACGTTCCGACGGCGAGGTGACCAACGCGATCGACCTGCCCGTCCCGGTCGTAGACCTGACGATCGGCGCCGGCTCGGTATGGGCCCTTGGCGATGATGGTCTTGTGTATCGAATCAACACGGCCGATTTCACTCTGCAGTCGTTCAACCTCGGCGCAGACTTGATCAGCGTGACCGCCGGACCAGATGCCCTCTGGACACTGTCGGCTGCGGATGGATCGCTTCGGCGTGTCGACCCGGTGACGGGATCTGTTCTGGTGACGGTGCCCGTCGGGCGTGATCCAATCGACGCGATGTTTGCCGGGTCGTCGGTGTGGGTTGGCCTGCGAGCGGGTTCCTCGATGATCGAAGTGGATACCGCTACTAGTGCTGTGGTGAGCCGCACGGAGTTGAGCTCCGAACCCGCGCAGCTCTACGAGGGTGACACCGGCGTGTATGTGTCGACTGTGGGCGAGGGATCGCCGCTGCTTCGGATCGATTCGCTCGCTATTACTGCGGACCTTGCCGAGCAGGCTGAACAGGCCGCCGAAGAAGCCACAGATCAGTGAGCGATTCTGAGGTAGTGCTCGAGTGAGTAGCTCTCAGTGAGCGGCCTTGGCGAAAAAGACGCCGGTGACCTGTGGGAAACACATTCGGACTGGTGGCAACAAGAGTTCACCGATGGAGCTGATCCCGAGTACACCGAGCAGATCCTGCCGCTGGCAGTTCAGCTGCTCGACGGATACGAGCGCGTGCTCGACTTGGGTTGTGGTGAGGGCCAGATTGCTCGGCTCGTAGCAGTAACGTGTACGCCCGACTTCATTCTCGGGGTCGACCCGACACCCTCTCAGATCAGCACGGCAATCGAGCGCGGTACTGGCCTCGAGTTTGGACAGTCTGAGTATGTAGTCGGTGGAGCGAGCGCGCTCGGTGTCCCCGACGACACCTTCGACGCTGTTGTTGCGTGCCTCGTCTTTGAACACATCGATCCACTCGAACCGGCGATCGCGGAGGTGTCCAGGGTTCTCGAACCAGGTGGACGCTTTGTGCTCTTCCTGAACCACCCGTTGCTGCAGACGCCGGGCAGCGGCTGGATCGACGATCACATGGCCGAACCTGCTGAGCAGTACTGGCGCATTGGGCCGTACCTCGTCGAGGCCTCCTTGGTCGAAGAGGTGCAAAAGGACGTGTTCATCCCGTTTGTCCATCGACCCCTCAGTCGGTACGTGAACGCCCTAAGCGGAGCGGGGCTTCGTCTGGTTGAGATGCACGAGCCGGCGCCGCCCGAAGGGTTTCTCGACAAGTCGCCGTTCTTCGCTGCGGCTGCTCATATTCCCCGGCTTCTGGTGATGGTGTGCGAGCGTGAGGCCGATGACGGGTAGATTTGTACCGTGAGTGAATTTCTGGTGATCACGGGCAACTCGGGGGCAGGCCGGTCCGTTGCCGCGAACGTGCTCGAAGATCTTGGCTGGTTCGTGATCGACAATTTGCCGCCTGCGTTGATCTCGAAGGTTGGTGAGTTGGCCGAGGCGCCGGGCTCGTCGATCGCTAACGTCGCGCTCGCTGTTCCAGCGGGTGCAAACGTCGACGAGTTACTCGAGGCAATATCGGAGATTCGGACGTCGGGCTCTCGCGTGAGGATCTTGTTTCTTCGTGCTTCCACACAGCGTCTTGTCCAGCGCTATGAGTCGACTCGGCGCCCACATCCTTTCGGCGATATGGGCTTGGCCGAAGCAATCGACGGCGAGCGCCGGGAACTCGAAGCGGTCCGCGCAGAGGCAGACGTCGAGATCGATACCTCCGAGCTGAACGTGCATCAGTTGAGGAGTCGCCTCGTCGAGCTCTTTGGTGGGGACTCACCTGCTGGAGGGATGCAGACCAAGGTGATGTCCTTTGGCTTCAAACATGGCATTCCTACCGACGTCGATCTGGTCCTCGATGTGCGTTTCCTGTCGAACCCGCACTGGGTCGAAGAGCTTCGGCCAATGACGGGCGTTGACAAACCCGTCAGTGATTATGTGTTGGGTCAGGCCCTGACCGCGAGCTTCCTCGAGCGTCTTGAACGCATGCTCAGCTTGATCATCCCGGGCTATGTCACCGAGGGAAAGAGCTATCTCACGATCGCGTTTGGATGCACGGGCGGCCAGCACCGGTCGGTCGCTATTGCCGAGGAGGTCAAGGAGATGTTGATGCGTCTGGGCCTCGACCCAAGCATTCAACACCGAGACATCGAGCGAGCCTCCACTTCCGGATAGTCCTGCAGATATGTGAAGCGCGGTCGCTGCGGGCGATAGTGATCATCGGTATTTCAGATGCCCGCGCAAACTTGTGTCTCTGATTTGTGTGACAGAAACCCTCCGGTTTGTAAGCGATCGGGCGACGGTTGCGCTAGACACATACTTGAGATTTCTGTGAAAGGACTCCCCAAACCATGACAGTTCGCGTAGCAATCAATGGCTTTGGCCGAATCGGCCGCAACTACCTCCGTGCCGCAAAGGAACAGGGCGCCGACATCGAGTTCGTTGCAATCAACGATCTTGGCGACACCCACACGATGGCGATGCTCTTGCGTAACGACAGCGTTCACGGTCGCTACCCAGAAAAGATCACCGCAACCAAGAAAGAGTTGAAGGTCGGAAACGACCGAATCAAGGTCTACTCCGAGCGCAACCCGGCTGATCTCCCATGGGGAGAAGATGACATCGATGTCGTAATCGAATCGACCGGCGTGTTCAACTCGAAAGAAGCAGCAAGCGCTCACCTCGACGCTGGCGCGAAGCGAGTACTCATCTCTGCACCAGCAACGTGCGACGCAACCTTCGTGCTCGGCGTTAACGACGACACCTACAACCCCGATCGTCACAAGGTCATCTCGAACGCATCGTGCACGACAAACTGCTTTGCGGTCATGGTCAAGGTGCTCGACGACAAGTTCGGCATTGTCGAAGGTCTGATGACTACCGCTCACGGTTACACCGGTGACCAGTCGCTCGTCGATGGTCCACACCGTGACCCTCGCCGTGCACGCGCAGCCGCGATCAACATTGTTCCAACCACGACCGGCGCTGCTCGTGCGACCGGCCTCGTGCTCAAGAAGATGGCTGGCAAGCTCGACGGAATGGCACTTCGCGTCCCTATCCCTGATGGGTCGCTCACCGATTTCACTGCAGTGCTCAAGAAGCCAGCAACGGTCCAACAGATCAACGCTGCATTTAAGGAAGCTGCTGCTAAGGGTCAGCTCAAGAACTACCTCAGCTATTCAGAAGAGCCTCTGGTCTCCTCCGACATCGTTGGCGACCCGGCGTCGTGCGTCTTTGACTCTGGACTGACAATGTCGATGGGCACCCTCGTCAAGATTGCGGGCTGGTACGACAACGAGATTGGTTACTCACACCGCCTCGTCGACCTGACCGAGATCGTCGCAACGCGCAAGTCCAAGAAGGGCGCTTCGAAGAGGAAGCCTGCCGCCAAGAAGACCGTTGCCAAGAAGGCTCCGGCAAAGAAGAAGGCTGCGGCAAAGACCTCGACCAAGACCGCTGCGAAGAAGAAGGCTCCAGCCAAGAAGAAGGCAGCTGCTAAGAAGTGAAGGTTCCTCAACTCGAGGATCTCGGCGAGCTGAACGGCAAAAACGTTCTGGTTCGAACCGATTTCAATGTGCCGCTCTCCAACGGAGAGATCACAGACGACCTGCGCATCCGTGCCGCGCTTCCGACCTTGAGTTGGTTGCAGGAACAGGGTGCAAACGTTACGGCGATGAGCCACCTCGGCCGTCCGAAGGGTGAACCGAATCCCAAATACGCTATGGACCCGGTCAGGGCTCGTCTCGACGAGCTTCTGCCGGGCGTTACGTTGCTCGAGAACCTCCGGTTTAACCCGGGCGAGACCAGCAACGATCCTGCATTTGTGGCCACGCTCATCGAGGGCCAAGACATGTTTGTGAACGACGCGTTCGGTGCGTCCCATCGTGAGCATGCATCGATCGTCGGCCCGCCGAAGCACCTGCCCTCTGTGGCTGGCCGATTGCTGTGCAAAGAGGCTGCGATTCTCGGTGATGTTCGTGACAACGCTCGCCGGCCCTTCGTTGCGATCATGGGTGGCTCGAAGGTAAGCGACAAGATGGCGATCATCGATTGCTTGCTAGAACGCGTCGACACGTTGCTCATCGGCGGTGGCATGTCGTACACGTTCTTTGCCGCTCTTGGGAACAACGTTGGAGACTCACTACTCGAGGAGTCGATGGTCGAGGGCTGTCGAGAGCTGCTGGCTCGAACCGACAAGATTAAGTTGCCAAGCGATACCACCGCGCTTGGTCCTGGCGGCGAACTGTTCAACCCCGAAGCCGGGGGAGAGGTTCGCCAGATGGGTCAGAGCATTCCCGACGGTTGGAGCGGCGTCGACATCGGGCCCGGAACCGCGGCCGAATATTCAGACATCATCGCCGAAGCTCAGACCGTTCTGTGGAACGGGCCTGTTGGTGTGTTCGAAGACCCTCGCTTTGAGGCCGGCACGAAGCACATTGCTCAGGCAATGGCCGAATCGAGTGCGTTCACTGTGATCGGTGGCGGCGATAGCGCTGCTGCTGCCAAGCAGTTTGGCATCGACGATCAGATGGACCACGTCTCAACCGGAGGTGGCGCAAGCCTGGAGCTCCTCGAAGTGGGCGATCTGCCCGGTCTTGCTGTGTTGCGCAGCTAGGCATTGAGCAGCTAAGCATCAACTCTACGTACGTACCTCTTTTTGCTCCGAAGGAGCCCTAGCAATGACACGCAAGCCAATTATCAGCGGCAACTG
>CAZHUR010000007.1:0-4199 GCA_964535395.1 uncultured Acidimicrobiales bacterium | reverse complement strand
TTTGCTCCGAAGGAGCCCTAGCAATGACACGCAAGCCAATTATCAGCGGCAACTGGAAGATGAACCTCAACCACTTTGAGGCTATTCAGCTGGTTCAGAAGCTGGCCTATGCCTTGACCAAGGACGATGTCGAAGCGGTCGACATTTCTATCCATCCTCCGTTCACCGATCTGCGTTCGGTGCAGACGGTGCTTGACTCGGAGAAGATTCCGATCGCGCTCGGTGCGCAGAACTGTCACTACGAAGACAGTGGTGCGTTCACCGGCGAGGTGTCGGCACACATGCTGGAGAAGCTGTATGTGTCTTATGTGATCTGTGGTCATAGCGAGCGTCGTGAGATGTTTGGCGAGACCAACGAGATGGTCAACCGGAAGGTCAAGGCCATCCTGAAGGCCAACATGACGCCGATTATGGCCGTTGGTGAGACCCTTGCTCAGTACGAGGCTGGCGAGACCGAAGACCATTGCGTTTCTCAGGTTATTGAGGGTCTTGCTGGTGTGAAGGCCGAAGATGTGGCCAACATGGTGTTGGCTTATGAACCAGTCTGGGCAATCGGTACTGGCATGGTCGCTAGTGATGAGGATGCTCAGCACGTGTGTGCGATTGTTCGCCACACCGTCGAACACCTCTATGGCGAAGAGATTGCTCAGGCTGTTCGAATTCAATACGGAGGTTCGGTCAAGCCCGCTTCAGCTCCGGGGTTGATGAGCCAACCAGACATCGATGGAGCCCTCGTTGGCGGCGCTTCGCTGTCTGCTGAGGACTTCGCTGGCGTGATCCAATATCGCCTCGGTCAGTAGCTACACTCTTAGCTATGTTCTGGTTTGTCCTCGTACTCCACGTGATTCTCAGCTTTGGGCTCATCTTTCTCGTTCTGCTGCACAGCGGTAAGGGCGGCGGCCTCTCCGATATGTTCGGTGGTGGCCTTGGTGCTACTTCTGCTGGTTCGACGGTGGTCGAGCAGAACCTCAATCGCATCACGATCCTCGTGGCGACTGCGTTCTCCTTCACAACGGTCGCGTTGGCGCTGTTGTTTGACTTTGCATAGTCGCGCCTAGCGCTCCGCCAAATTAGCTGGGGTTTTTGGTCAATAACTGGGCAGTTCTGCCGATATGCCGTTGTGTACGACTTTCATGGCAGCGTTTCTCGGAAGAACCAGCCAACGTTCGGGTGCTTAGCAATGCTGGTCTTTGTGGCACTGATCGCGGCTGCTTGCAGTGGTGATGTCTCCGACGAGTTTGCCGGTGAGCCGATCTTTGATGACCTCATCTTTGAGGCCGAAGTGGATACTGACACCGGTGAGGCTCCCGACGGTTTGCCCTTTGTTGAGGACGAGCAAACTCTTCGGGTGAGCGTGTCGAACCTCGTGTACAACGTTCCGTACGAACTGGAAGAAACGAATGCGGTACAAGTGCTGCTTACCGATCTTTTGACCGATGGTCTGACTCGTAGGGATCCGGTTAGCGGTGCGATTGAACCAGCCATTGCGGATTCGTGGACCACGAGCCCCGATGGCCTTACTTGGACGTTCGAACTTGGCACTGCCACGTTTGGTGATGGCACGGTCATTACCGCCGATGATGTTGTGGTGAGCCTGAATCGACTTGCTGATCGAGGCATCTCTTCGGTGAGCAGCCCGAACCTATGGCCGGTGGAAGGCTGGACCGCTGCGGGAGCCGGTGAGGATGCTCCCGACGTCACTGGACTTTCGGCTGTCAGTGACACGCAGGTCGAGTTCACGTTGACTACGCCGTTTGCTGCGCTGGCCGAGATTCTGTCTGGGGTGGCATTCGGAATCGTGCCGGAGGATGCGGATTCTCTTTTTGTTGCCGAGGGCGAGCTGCCGCTGAGTTCTGCGGTGGACTTCGAACCATCGGAAGTGTGGGTCGATGGATTGCTTCTCGATTCGCGAACTTCCGAGATCGATCCGGTCGAGCACATCGAAGTGTTTCTCGACCCCGAGGCCACGATGTTGGCTGCTGGCGAGACCGATCTTGCTGTGGGCTTTGAAGAAGCTGTCGACGGAACGACGTCGGTCTACAGCGACAGCACTGCGGTTTCGTATTTCGCTATGAACGCCTCGCAAGCTCCATTCGATGACACGCTCATCCGTCAAGCGATCCTTCATGCGGTCGATGTGGAGCAGTTGCGTGACGAGTTCTTCCCGACCGCCGACGTGATGAATCGCTTCGTTGCGGATGGCGCGTTCACCGGCGCTATTGATTCATGCGGAGCTGCATGCCAGCTCGAACATGAAGAGGCTCAAACGCTGGTTCAAGCATCACCGAGCCGTAACGTGCTGCTCACGATCGATTACATCGACCCGTCTGCAGGTGATGATTCGGCCGAGGGTGACGAGCCCGCTGGTCTCGATGAAGAACTCGCCCTGGCTGTTGCCGAGATGTTGACCGACATTGGACTCAACGTGGAAACCGTTGGGCACGCTCCTGAGGACTTCAGTCGTGCGGTAGCCGAAGGCGAGCTGGGGATGTTCCGCTTTGGAACGGTGTCGAGCACGTTGAGTGCTGAGACATCACTTGGCTTGCCTTTCCACACCACCGGCTTAGACAACGTGAGCGGAACCTCGATCGAACGCGTTGATAACTTGATCGACGAAGCCCGATCTACGGGTGACGATGACGCACGCGCACAGCTATATCTCGATGCTGAGAGGACTGTGTTTGCTGAGGCGGTCGTTCTGCCTTTGGTGGAGTTCAAGCACCTTGTTCTTTTGGGTTCGTCTTTGGATTCGACTTCATTTTCATTGGAGCCCGACGGTTCGTTGAACTTGGGTAGCACCGTCTTCGAGGTAACTGAGTAACGCTTCCTACACCCGCAAGTTGGGTCTTGGCCGCGGTCTTACGTTCGGCCGTTTGGGAGCGATCTCTTCTGGTTTCGCTCGCCGTGTTCGCCACGTTTGGTTCTCGACATCTCGTTCGATGGTGAGTTCGAGTGCGTGCACACGGTGGTGACAGTCGCCGCAGAGCAGGACCAAGTTCTCGATATCGGTTTCGCCCGCAATGGCGGCATTCCAGGGGAGTAGGTGGTGGACTTCGCATCTACTCCAGTGCGCCGAACATTCGACGCAACATCTGTCTCGGGCGACCAGCGCCTCGAACTGCTGAGGGCTGTGTCTTCGTTTTCGACGACCATGGCGCATAATCTCGCCGTTTTCGTCGTAGATCTGGCCAATGAACTCTGCTTCGCACATGAGCCGGTCGATTAGGGACCGGGGGAGTGGATCGGACCCGATTACGTCGAGTGGTGAGGCGTCTTTGCCCGCCGCCTGGTCGAATGTTGCTCCAATGAACACGACGGCGCGATCTGATCGCTTCTGTCTGCGGACCGGCTTGTGGTCTGGAGATGTTTCGACCTTATCTTCGGTGATGAGCTGCTCGAACGCGTCGAATCGACGTTGTTGGTAGGTGCGGGGGTGTTTGTGGCCGGGGACATCGCGTCCGCCGTCTTGTTTGTAGATTTCGTTGGTGAGGCGGTCGATGCGGGCTTCGATCTTGTCGATGTCGGCTGGAGCGCCCTCGATCTCGAGAACGTCGGTTCCTCGCTTCGGATTCGACGAGCGACGAACATTTCGCAGCCTGCGAGCACGCTCGTATTTGCTGTCTATGTCGTCTTGGCTCATTCGCTTGCGAACGTAGTCTTCAACAACCTTGCGACCCTGGTCTGGGTTGCACCTTTCAATAGCTTCGATGAACTCGTCATCGTTGGCAGCCTCGCCTGTGGTGCGGGCGCTCGCCTCGGCGATGAGGTCGGATTGTTCGCCGGAGAGTTCGCCCATCTTCATCTTGGTAGCGAGCTGAGGATTCTCATTCACGGCCTTGCCGCGCCGAATGGTCTTGCTCGCGGCCCGCTTGGAGCGCTTATCTCGATCGCCGAGAAGGGACCCGATCCTTCGGTCGCTGCTGCCCATCGCAACCTTCTTCGCAACCAGCTGAGCCTCGTGAGCTTCGAAGTGGCTCTGGAATTCGGCCGTCAGCTTGAACTGCTCATCCTCGGGTAACTGCGACAGCGAATGGGTAGCAAGCGCAACGGCTTCGCGCGCGGCGCCAGCCCAATCGGCGCGTGTGCCGTTGGCGCTGCCAGCGCTGTTAAGTGGTTGCCCCTTCTCCATGACTAACAACTTACGCAGGGGGTGTGACAACGACTTTGGGAACAACGGTCAAACCGCCTCCGGCCTAGGT
>CAZHUR010000006.1:0-18392 GCA_964535395.1 uncultured Acidimicrobiales bacterium | reverse complement strand
GTGGACCGCTTGGGTCGATGCGAGGCGTTACCAGGTCGGCCGTTAATGCTTCGAGGTAATACCGAGCGCTTCGCGCTTTTTGGGCACTGACGGTCGGCAGCACTAGTCGTCCAAACGTGGGATCGTGTGCTCGCCGAGAGCGATTGAAATATTCTTCGTTTCCATATAGAAATCAAAGCTCCAGTCGCCGCCATCTCGCCCAATTCCACTCGCCTTGGTGCCGCCGAATGGAGTGGGTAGGTGGCGCACGTTCTGCGAGTTGACCCACACCATGCCAACATCGAGAGACTGTGCCACGCGATGGGCTCGTCCAACATCGCCCGTCCACACATAACCAGCGAGGCCATAGTCGATGTTGTTTGCCAGCGCGATCGCGTCGGCCTCATCAGTGAACCGAACAGCGGTAAGAACCGGGCCGAAGATTTCTTCTTGTGCGATCGCCATGTCGTTCGTGGCACCGGTGAATAACGCTGGTGCAACGAAGTTGTCCGAGGGGGCGTCGGCGTATTCGGTTCCGCGATGAACCGTCACGCCCTGATCGACAGCTTGGTCGAGGTAGCTATTGACCTTTTGACAGTGCTTTGGATGGATGAGCGGACCAATGACCGTCGTCGGGTCGAGAGGATGTCCGACCGGAATGTCCTTGATGCGTTTGGCGAGTTTGTTTGTGAACTCGTCATAGATCGAGTCTTGTACCAGCAGGCGACTCGACGAGGTACATCGTTCGCCGTTGAGGCTGTAGATCATGAACATCGCAGCGTCCATGGCACGATCGAGGTCGGCGTCATCGAACACGATGACCGGGTTCTTGCCGCCTAGTTCAAAGTGCACTCGCTTGAGCGTCGGCGCGCCCTGTGCCTGAATCATCGAGCCGGTTGACGACTCGCCGACAAAGGCGATCGCCTTGATTCCGCGATGCTCGGTTAGCGACTTGCCAGCGCTCTCACCCATGCCGTGCACCACGTTCCAGACGCCGGCCGGTAGCCCGGCATCGTGGGCTATTTCGGCCAGAAGTTGCGCTGTAAGCGGACTCCATTCGGCGGGCTTGTGAACCACTGTGCAGCCAGCGGCAAGTGCGGGAGCGATCTTCCACGTGCTGAGCATGAACGGAGTGTTCCACGGTGTGATCACTCCGACAGGGCCAATCGGCGATCGGCTGGTGTAGTTCACGTGGGTTTGGGTCGGGAGACTCTGACCGTTCGCTGCGCCGGGTGCTCGATCAGCAAAGAAGCGGAAGTTGGCCGCACCTCGAACAGCAGCGGCACTCATGAAGCGGATGGCCTGGCCCGTATCGACCGATTCGACCAACGCGATCTTGTCGGCCCGTTCCTCGATGAGGTCTGCAACATCATGCAGAAGAGCTTTTCGCTGCTCCCCCGTTAGAGCCGCCCACTCGGGCGCAGCCCGTTCGGCCGCGTTGGCGGCCATTGCGACGTCAGCACTGTCGCCCGAAGCAACATCGCCGAGATGAGCTCCGTCGATTGGCGAGGTGTTGGCGAATCGGTGACCGTTCGCGCTCGGGACATGGGCTCCGTTGATCAGGTGGAGCGTCGGCTTTGACCGAAACCGTTCCAGGTGAGCAGCAGCCGCCGAGACGTTCGCTTCGAACGATGTGGTGGTGCTCACGATTCTTCTTTCTGGAGATCCGAGCCTTGGAGATGCGACCGGATGTAATTCCGATTCTCGCGTCGCGCTGCGTCAATCTCTTGGACTTCGCAGCTGTAGGAGATGTGGAATCCTCCTCCCGACAAACTCGATTCTGCAGCATCAAGAACGCTGGAGATGACCTGCATTTTGACCTCGTCACTACGTCCGGGGCCCATACGAATCACGATCGCGACGAACGCCAGGTCTTCATCACCGGTTGCGACTCGAAAACGTTCACAACGGTGTGCCCGCGTCCGCAATCCCGCGAGCGGAAAAACCTCGGTCGCCAGCGCGGCTCTGTGCACGTCATCAACGAGTGTGGTGATGTCGTGTTCACGTTCCAAATTGGTTGAGAACTCGATGATGATATGGGCCATTGCTTCACACGTTAGACATAGTCGACCGAAATGTCTAACATGTGAAACATACTAGGGGAGAGTCATGCGTCTATTGAGCTATTCGATCGAGGGACTTCCATCTTTCGGTCTGCTCAACACCGATCGAGACGGGATCATCGATCTTTCGCCGCGGATCGAGGGCGTCGACGACCTCGGTGACCTGCTCGCCCAAGGCCGGCTTGGCGACGTTGATGAACACTTGGACAGCCCCATCGATCACAGCGTCGACTCGGTTACGGTCGAACGCCTCCTCCCGCGGCCGGGCAAGATCTTTTGCATCGGCGTCAACTACGGCGGTCGAGCCGACGAATACGCCGACAAGAGCGATGCTGCCTATCCATCGGTGTTCGTGCGCTTCGCCGACTCGTTCACCGGCCATGACCAAGCAGTACTGCGTCCACCAGAAAGCCCCCAACTCGACTACGAAGGTGAAATCGTGGCGGTGATCGGAACGGGCGGCCGCCGCATTCCCATCGCGGAAGCACGCAGCCACCTCGCAGGTCTTTCGCTAGGCAACGAGGGCACGGTTCGCGACTGGGTTCGCCACGCAAAGTTCAACGTGACCCAAGGAAAGAACTGGCCGTCGACCGGAGCCATGGGTCCGCACCTCGTCACGATGGACGAGATACCTCCCTTTAACGAACTCACGATTTCGACCCACGTCAACGGTGAACGACGCCAGCACGATTCACCAAAGACCATGAAGTATTCGATCGAGTACCAAATCCACTACCTTTCGACCTTCACCGAACTCCAACCAGGCGACGTCATTTTCACCGGAACTCCAACCGGAGCCGGAGCACGCTTCGATCCGCCCAATTGGCTGGTTCCAGGCGACGTGATCGAGGTTTCAGTTCCGCAGATTGGCACGCTTCGCAACCACGTCGAAGACGAGTTCACCGCTCAGGAAATGGCCGAACACCCTCACTCTTCTCCGGAACCGCAGTGACCGTCGACAACACACGCCAGCAGAAGGCGCTCGAGATGCGACCGTTTGAAGAATCGCTTCCAATGGCGTTGCTCCGCGGTCGTGAGGCTGCCATGCAACGGTTTCGTCCCATCTTGGCCGAGCACGACCTCACCGAACAGCAGTGGCGCACCCTTCGAGCCCTGTCGTCAACCGAGGCTCCAATCGATGTCGGACAGGTTGCCGAAGCGACCTTTCTGCTCGGGCCGAGCTTGTCGAGAATACTGACCAACCTTGACGACCGGGGCCTCGTCACGCGCAGCACCGATCCAACCGACCAGCGACGCACGCTCGTCAGCTTGACCGCAGCCGGTATCGAGCTTGTACTCAAGATCGCCCCGAGATCGGAAGCTGAGTACAGCGAAGTAGAACGACTCCTGGGATCTACGCGGTTGCGCGAGCTGCTCTCGTTGCTCGATGATTTGGCAGCGACAAGCCCAAAACACCAGGAACGCTCCGAAAGTCGACCGTCTTGAGTACCACATTGACCAACGACCAAATACAGGCCGAAGCCGAACTCCTCGACCGAGCTGAGCGCGAACGCCACCAGGTACGCCAGACGACGAGCGTCTACCCCGACGCCACCATCGAGGATGCGTACAAGATCCAGCGAGCGTGGCGAGAGATCCGCGTCGATCGAGGAGAGCAGATCGTTGGACACAAGATCGGCCTGACGTCTCGCGCCATGCAACAAGCAATGAAGATCGCTACACCGGATTCGGGCTTCATCACGAACGTGATGTCGTTTGATGGCGACACCGAAATGGACGCGGGCGACTACCTCGACCCGAAGCTCGAAGTAGAGCTCGCGTTCGTTCTGCGGCGCAGCATCGACGCCGACGTGGTCGCAGAGATCGATGCCGTAGTGGCCGCCAAAGGTCCACAAGCCGGAATCGATATCGTGCTCGACGCAACCGAGTACGTCGTTCCAGCGCTCGAACTCATCGCTGCACGCAGCTATCGACGAGATCCCGACAGCGGACGGGCTCGAACTGTCGTCGACACGATCGCTGACAACGCTGCAAACGGAGCGATCATCACCGGGGCGTCCCGCATCGATGTTCGTTCGCCCCGACCTCGAACCGACCTGCGATGGAGCGGAGCAATTCTCCGACGAAATGACGTCGTCGAAGAAACCGGGCTTGCCGCTGCCGTGCTCGACCACCCCGCCAACGGCATCATCTGGCTGGCACGACGCTATGGCGAACACGCAATGTCCATCGACGCCGGACAGACAATCCTGGCGGGCTCCTTTACTCGTCCGGTCGACGTCAGAGCTGGAGATCACTTCGTGGCTGACTTCGGAGAGCTCGGGTCGTTCGAGGTTCGATTCACGGGAGGCTCAGCGTGAGTGAACACAGCTCTGGTGACTATCACAGCGCTCCCGACACGATCCTCAGCGCTCCGCCCGGTTGCCCGGTTCACCAATCGTGGAGTCCGCTGAGCCCCGACTATCTCGCAGATCCCTACCCCATAGCTGCGAAGCTTCGCGAAGACCACCCGGTCTTTTATGCAGAAGAAGTTGGCTATGTCGTTGTCACTCGGATGGAAGACATCGAACACGTCTTCACCAATCCCGAAATCTATCAGTCGACCAACGTCCAAGATCCGCTCTACCCACTCGCTCCTGAAGCGACCGAGATTCTCGGGGCACCCGACTTCGACCCGGTCGCGGTCATGTCCAATCGACCAGAACCAGACCACGGTCGCATTCGCGTATTCACCCGCAAGGGTTTCTCGAACCGTCGGCTAAAGACACTCGAGGACTACATGCGTGATCGAGCGGTCGATCTCATTGACCACATGCTTACCGCCGGCAACGAATCGGGAACCAAGAGAGCTGAGTACGTCAAGGCTCTCGCGTTTCCGCTGCCCGCGGAGATCGTGTTCCGCTTCATTGGTTTCCCGCGTGAAGATGACACGATGATCAAGTCGTGGTGCGTCGACCGCAAGGCGTTCTCATGGGGTAAGCCAACCCCCGAACAACAGGTCGACATCGCCGAGCAGATGGTCACCTACTGGCGATACTGCCGAGAGTTCACCGCTCGACGCCGAGACGAACGCCAAGACGACTTTGCCTCCGAACTTCTCGACGCTCACGACGTGGATCCTGACGCACTCAGCTACCGAGAAGTCGAGTCGATTATCTACGGTCTCTCGTTCGCTGGTCACGACCCGGTAACCAATCTGCTGTGCAACACGCTTCTGTGTTTGCTTCCCCGAAGAGATCAATGGGACGCTCTCGTAGCCGACCCATCGCTCATACCAAACGCTGTCGAAGAGACATTGCGCTACGAGTCGAGCCAGATCGCGTGGCGGCGCGTGACCACCACCGACACCACACTCGGCGGCGTCGAGTTGCCTGCCGGAACTCGAATCTTCTTGAACTTTGCTGCCGCCAACCGCCAGCCGGAAACCTTCGCCGAGCCAAACACGTTCGACATCTTCCGCCCGAACGCGAACCAACACATCAGCTTTGGCAAGGGCATCCACTTCTGCCTCGGCGCTGGACTGTCCAAGATGGAGGCTCGCATTGCGCTCGAAGTGCTGACCTCAACGGTTCCGAGCCTGCGACTGGCCGATACTCAAGACCTCTCGGTGTTTCCAAACATCACCTTCAGAGGCCCAGAACAACTCGCCGTGGAGTGGGATTGATGAGCCTGTATTACGTCCAGAAATACCTGTACGAACTCAACCGCAGCCAAACGTGGCAGGCCGCGTATCTCGAAGATCGAGACGGAGCGGTCCAATCGTTCGTCGACGACGGTGCCGATCTAACGACCGAGGAAATCGAGGCTCTGGTCGAGCCCAACATTGGTCTGCTCTACCACTTGGGCGTCAACGGACAGATCCTCATGCACTTCGCCGCGCTGCACCAGATCCCGTGGCAAGAACACCTGCAGCGGATGCGAGATGGCATAGAGAAGTACGGACCCGTCCGAGAGGGCGTGTACGCCATGACCGGCTTCGACCAAACCCAGACCACCACCGAAGGAGACACCTGATGGCGCTCGTCTTTGCTGGAGTGGCTAGCCACGCTCCTGGGATCACCGGTCGTGCAGACCAAGCAGATCCCGAGGTGCGCGATGCCTTCTACGAGGCCTACCACGACATGGCTGCTTTACTGGAGGCAGCTCAGCCTGACGCACTTGTCGTCATCGCAGCCGAGCACTTCGCCAACTTCTTCATGAACAACATGCCGAGCTTCGCGATTGGTTTGGCCGACTTCTATGAAGGGCCGATCGAGGATCCTGATTGGCTCGGAATCGAACGCACTCGTGTTCCAGGAAACCGCGACCTGTCCGAACGCTTCATCACCGAAACCATGCAACACGCTGACGTGTCCTATGCCGAAGAATGGAAGTTCGACCACGGCATCTCTGTTCCACTCCACTTCCTCACACCGCGCTACGACCTCCCGGTCATTCCAGTCAATATCAACTGCCAGGGACCACCCCTTACACCGCTTCACCGAGCATGGAACTTTGGCGAAGCGCTCCGCCGCGCTGCTGACGCTGTTCCAGAGCGCATTGCGATCGTTGGCACCGGTGGCATCTCCCACTGGCCAGCAACTCCCGACTCGGGCAAGATCAACGAAGAATGGGACCGAGACTTCCTCGACCGCTGGTGCCGCAACGACCGCGACGACCTGCTCGATTACACAGATGAGCAGATCTATGCCGATGCCGGCCAAGGCGGCTTTGAGATCCGAACATTCCTAGCGGTCTCTGCCGCAGCACGAGGCGCAAAGGGCACAGTCCATTTTTGTCAACCCATCCCGATCTTCGCCGTGTCTTGCACAGTCGCTACATACGATCTGATTGAGTAACACACCCACTTTGGTTCTTGAGGGTCGCCATCCTCAATAGCGACCCAGGCGCACCGATGGGCTTGCGTGGGTCAACTAAACCGACGGCGTCTTGTTCTGGGCGGAGTTGCCTTAAGCGGAACTGCTTGGGTTGCACCGTCGATCGTCGCGCTCGACCGAGTAGCGGCAGCAACGGGTTCAGCAGCGAGCCTTATTGCGGCTTCTCGCGGCGTCACGATCCTGGATCCACCTCCCCCGTCGTTTGCACTCAACGTCGTTGAGTCCGATACGACCACGCACGTTATTGCCGAGAGCCCGTGCACGATCTTGCCGAGGGACATCGTTGTCAACCGTTCAACTCCTGGATCGTTTAACGGGGGCTCCAATGAACTCACCGTGATCCCTGCAGGAACTGCAGTCTGCAGTTTCTACGTCCACCCAGACCGTGCCACAAATGGTGGTCTCCAAGGTGGCCTTGAATTCGCAAATCCAATTCTCGGACTTATCTATGAACGGCCGCAGTTCGACGCGACGACACCAATTCTTGGTGTGCCCGGCTTGGATTATCCAGCTCCAAACGGTGCCTTCGCAGAGCCTCACGACCTGTTCGAGCTATCGGCGAACACGGTGACTTGGGATGTACGCATGGGCGGCGTGTGGGCCGATGTCATGCGTGTAATCGTCGCGTGTTAATACCGTCCGCGTAGCGGGATGTTCAGATAACTGGGTTTGTGCGGCGGAGATGGTTCCAGCGGCACCCGGTGCAGACCTCAACGTCGTAGGCGGTGAAGTCTCCTTCCCAGCGGCGAATTCGATCCATGTCTTTGTTCGTCACAATGCAGCGACCGCCAGGTGGCAACCGCGGCCCGAACACGTAGAGCACCTCGACGAGTGAGTTCGCGTGACAGATCGGGCAACGCTCGGCGACCGGCATCCCGCAATTGACCGCGTTGCGCATCAATTCGGTTTGCGCGTCACACACCTCAGAGCGGGTGGCTTCACCCGACTTGTAGGCCAGAATCGTGCGTTGCCTGGCAAGAGCAAAGTCGATTGGCTCGCGCTCGGTGTGAGTGACTGCTCTTCGCGCACCTGACTGGGCCATAGCCACACCGTACCGGGTCAGTGCCCATTCCGCGGATCTGCTCGCGGGGCATTCACGCGTTACTCTCAGTGAGATGAGCAAATGGACGCGCTACACCACAGCAGGAAAAGAAGGTCAGCGCCGACCAACCCAACATGTTGAGTTCGGCCCCGGCGAGGTTGACGGACTGGACCGTCGGCTCCTCGGAGATGTGGAAGGCCATCGCATTCTCGAACTCGGAGCTGGTGCAGGACACTCTGCGATCGCGCTCGCGAAACAAGGGGCTCGCGTCGTCGCCATCGATCCGGCGATAGAGGAAATTGAGACCGCCCGAGCTGCTGCCGAAGTTGCCGAGGTTCACATCGAACTTCACAACACCGGTCTCGCAGACCTTGCGTCTCTTCCGGCTGACGCATTCGATGCAGTCGTCGCAATTCACTCTTTGGCATCGGTCTCCAACATCGATCGAGTCTTCCGCCAAGTGCATCGCCTGCTCAAGAGTGATCGCCCGTTGGTGATAAGCCTGCCCCACCCCGCTGCCCTCATGATCGACCCCGATGATTCGGTCAACATCGTTGCTTCCTATGCCGAGGCCGAGCCGCTCGGAACCAAGCACCATCTCACCTACCGTCATGGGATTGGCGACGTGTTCACCCAACTCACGCGGGCCAACTTTCGGGTCGACACCCTGCTCGAACCAGCTCAAAAGGAAAAGTCAAAGAAAGCCGACGGTCCAAAGAACGCCCCCGCCTCGGTCATCTTCCGCGCCCGGAAAATAGGCACGTAGCTAATCTGGGCTCCGCCCGAATTTTTGACCGGGCCCGTCGCTACCTGAGCTAACGATCGAAGGTCGCCTTTAGGTAGTCGAGTTCGCCCGCTCGGTCTGTAGGCCCGTGATCCAAACGGCGCTCTGCGAGCAACGACAAGGCTTCGCCGACTTTTGGGCCCGGATCCAGGTCGAGAGCAGCCATCACCTCTTCGCCGCTCAACACAGGCGCCAGCGAACTCAAGTCTTCGTTCTCATCCAGTTCGCCGAACTGCTGAGAAGCTCCGTGATCTTCGACGGCCTGCAGCAATAGGAGGTCGAACAGTCGATCCATGTTCGAGTAGCCGACACCGCTCACGAGACGGCGCACCGACGGTGCATCGAATAGCTCGCTTCGAGCCCGCACGACATCGACACCCTCCAGCAACTTCCTCAATTCGCGGAGCTCGGAGTTCGAGTATTTCAACGAGGACAACATCGCCTGACGCTCATTCTTTCGAACCCGGCTAAAGACCAGTGCTCGTCGCAACACCAGGTCGACCGGCGACGCGTCGAGTTCACTCGAGATCTGACCGACCGTGGCCACATCGACTGCGCCAACTACGTAAGGCCACGCGTCGACGGTGATCAAGAACTCAAACCCACCCGACGGCCTCGAAGTCATCAGCAACTTGTCGAACTCTTCGCGAATGCGTTCCACCGAAACAATCGACATCCGGTCGATCAGCTTTCTCCCCGCAGAGATGACCGCCGGATCGACGCGGAGGTCATAGCGAGCAATGAAGCGAGAAGCCCGCAATATGCGGAGTGGATCATCAGAGAACGAGATTTCGGCCTCGATCGGCGTGACGAGCTCTTTGCTTTGAAGGGCCTCGAGTCCGCCGAATGGATCGACCAGTTCACCTCCGGGCAAGCAAATCGCCATCGCGTTCAACGTGAAATCGCGGCGCGAAAGATCGACTTCGAGATCGTTGCCGAAGATGACCTCCGGCTTGCGCGAGCTCTCTGAATACGCCTCTGCCCGATGCGTCGTAATCTCGAATGGACGACCCTCAATTTCCGCGCCGATCGTTCCGAACTTCTCGCCTTGGGTCCAAACAGCAGTGGCCAACGGCGATACCAATGCCTTGATTTGATCCGGTCTGGCGTCGGTCGTCAGATCGAAGTCGAGGTCGTCCAGTGACACTCCCAGATGAAGGTCACGGACGATTCCACCCACCAGATACAGCTGGAATCCAGACTCAGCGAACGCATTGCCGAGCACCTCGACCTCGCGAAGCACCTCGCCGTACAGTTCGTTCACATTCCCAGCGTAAGGCCCAACGAACCCCAGCGCGAATCAATGGACTTCAGATCGTCTCGATCGCAAACGACCTGTTCCCCGCGTCGAACCGATGAGCTCTAGGCTCTCTATTATGCTGCTCGAGCGCTTCCAACGACCCGTTCGCGGGGTTCGCGTGGTCGACAAGGGTGCAATCGACCAAAACGGTGGTCAGTGCGCTCAGATAATTCCGCTGCGCCAACTGAATCGCAAAGACGTAGATCGGCTGCTCGAACAGCTCAGCCCCAACAACGATCTCCTCGTGACAAGTGCACTTTCGTTACGGGAGCGGCGGGTGTTCGAAGAAGTTGGTTTCTCTGAACGTGAAGCGTTACATCTTCTCCGCCACGACCTGCGTTCGATTCCAGAGTCTGCGCCGATCGACCGCCTGAAGCTTCGACCAGGGCGTCGGACCGATATCGACTCAGTTCTCGAGATCGATAGAGGCTCCTTCGATGAGTTCTGGATGCTCGACCGCGACGGCCTTCAAGCTGCTCGTAAAGCCACGCCAGTCCATAGGTACACGATCGCGGTGCTCGGTTCGACCGTTGTTGGCTACGCCGTAACCGGACGGTCCGTGAAGTCCTCCTTTCTTCAGCGTCTCGGTGTGCACCCGGACGTGAGGCGGGCGGGAATTGGTTCGCACCTGGTCATCGACTCACTCAAGTGGGCTCGTAACGAAGGCGCCAAGTCGATGCTGGTTAACACTCAAGACAGCAACGAACGCGCAGTTCGGCTTTATGAACGAGTCGGCTTCGAACTGCTTTCCGAGAAACTCAAAGTGCTCGAACGCTCAACCCAGCCCTCGGACCTGACCACGTGAGTGCCATGTCCAGCCTCGGCCCAAGGCTTCGTGTCCTTTGCGCTCCGCTTCTGACCATCTTGGTTGCAGTGGGGGTCGTGGCGACTTCCTCGTCGACCCTCGGTGCGCAGGATCCAGGCTCGGTCGAGTTGGTTGCTCAAACGTCATGGATTGATGACGGTGGAATCTTCAACCTTCAAGTTCGCGTCGCCGGTGCTTCTTCTGACTCGACGGTGGTTGTTCGCGTCTACGAACCATGGATCGACCGTGCCGACTTTCTTGCCCGAGATCTTGAGAACAACGCTGGTGTCTTGCTCGAACTCGCTCCGGTCCTGCTCGGCGAGGCTCAGCAAACAAGCAACGAAGTTCTCGGCTTCGAAGTTCTCATCGATGGTCCCCTCACGCGTACAGAGGTACCTGAAGAAGTACCTGTCGAGGTCACCGCAGAAGGCGAACTACCAGCCGACCCAATCGACGTTGAGCCACCGCTTCCGACGCTCATCACGAACGGTGGTTCTGCTGTGTACCCAATCGAAGTGTCACTCCTGAACCCGAACGGCGAGCCCATCGATAGCTTTCTGTCGTCGATCATCGAACTTCCCCGACGTGATCTACGGCCACCACTTGACGTTTCGATCATCTTCGAACCGGAGGCTGAAGCGATTCTTCTCGCCGACCAAACCTCTGAACTGACTCCTGAGGTTCTGACCGACCTCTCGGTGTTGTCGAGCATGCTCAACCAACACACGGGTGCAAACGCGTCACTGTCTATCTCGCCCGAGACCCTCTCGGCTCTGCAGGCTGACGGCGGCGAGCTCGCGAGCGAGATCATCGAACAATTTCAAAACAGTCTCTCGTCGGAGCAACTTCTACCTCGACCGATCAGCTCTGTAGAAGAACAAGCCTGGATCGAAGCCGGGCTCGTCGACGACCTGGTCGAACTCTACGACGCCGGGAGTAACGCAACGAACGACGTCTTGACGATCGTGCCGCAGCGATCTGTATCGCTACTCGACCCGACGGTGGAAGGCGACTCACTCGACGAACTGCTCGAGCTCGGGGTGCAAGGTCTCATTGTTCGCCCGCCCCAGATTTCACCACTCGATCGAGAGGTGTTCCCGCAATCGCTCACGACCCGGTTCCTTGTCAATATCGACAAACAGAACCTTGGCGATGACGAACCCGACGCACTGCCAGCCCTAGCTGCTGACATCGGCCTCGGCAACCACTTCATCGATTCGGATGCCTCTGTCCTCAATGCCAACAGATTGCTGGCCGACCTCGTTTTGTTGTCCCTACAAGAAAGTGGCGGACGTTCATCGGTGGTCGTTGCGCCTCCGGCGTCTTGGAAACCCGACCCAAACTTTCTCAACGTCCTGCTGGGCGGCATCGAACGAATCCCAGCTCTAGAGGGCGCTACTCCAATCGATGCTCTTGCGAACACCGAGATCACCCCGAGTCTTGGGATCGGAACTCTCAGCGGTCCGCTTCGCCGCGACCTGGTCCCAACCTCTCGAGCCACAAGCCTGGGTTCGTTTCGAACCGAGTACAGCCAAGCACGAAATGCCATCAGCAGTTGGGCCACCGTTATTGGTAATGACAACACAGCCCGGGTCGAACTCGACCAATTGCTCTACCGCAGTACCGACCAGCGCCTCGGAGAGGCTGAGCGCAACTCCTTCATCGAAGCTGTCTTTTCCGACATCGACGAACAAAAGGACTCTGCTATTACCACCCCTGAGAGCGAAACCATCACACTCACCGGCCGAGAATCAGATGTGCCGGTTCTACTCGAGAACACGCTCGACACAAACGCCACCGTGCTCATGTTGCTCAGTAGCGAAGAACTCGACTTCACCGAGTCCGCTGAACTCGTTCGCACCCTCGAACCTGGAACGAATCGAATCGAGATACCGATCACCGCGCGGGCGTCCGGTGACTCCCCCATTCAAATTCAAGTGCTCAGCCCCGACGGACTGATCCTCCTCGGCTCGTCAGAGGTGCTGGTCAGAACCTTCGCCTTCTCTGGTCTCGGTCTCGCGATCGGAGCGGTCGCAATCATTGTTCTCCTGGTGTGGTGGGTGCGCCATGTGCGAGGC
This sequence comes from uncultured Acidimicrobiales bacterium, assembly GCA_964535395.1. Classification (GTDB taxonomy): domain Bacteria; phylum Actinomycetota; class Acidimicrobiia; order Acidimicrobiales; family SHLQ01; genus SHLQ01. Next base: position 5,503 of record CAZHUR010000006.1, on the reverse strand, counting down.
ACTCGCGATAACGTTGACACGCTTTCAGAAGTGATCGGAGTCTGACCGAATGACCGTACGAATTGTGACCGACAGCGCCTGCGATCTCTCTGACGCAGATCTAGAAGAGTGGGGTATCGGCCTCGTTCCCCTTTCCATCAGGTTTGGCGACGAGGAGTTCGTGGACCGCACCGAACTATCGACCAACGAGTTCTATTCACGGCTCGCGCGGTCGACCGATCTTCCAGAGACATCGGCCCCCTCACCGGGCGCATTCGCAGCCATGTTCAACTCGATGGCTGACGATGGCGCGGAGGCTGTCGTCTGCATCAACTTGTCAGAAGCATTGTCGGCTACCATCCAAGCCGCGCGAACAGCGGCCTCCTCCGACGACGTCACCATCCCGGTTCACGTGGTGAACTCCAAGTCGGTTACGGGGGGTCTTGGCTCGATCGCCCTCAGCTGTGCCAAAGCCGCGAGAGAGGGTATGGGTGCCGAAGACATCGTGGCACTTGCTGAAGACCTACGAGACCGGACCAGGATCTACGCAACTCTCGACACGCTCGAAAATCTGAAGAAGGGTGGTCGCATCGGTGGTGCTCAAGCAGCTTTTGGGGCCATGCTCTCGATCAAACCACTTCTCGATCTGAGTAGCGGCGAAGTAGTCGCCGCCGGAAAGCAGCGCACTCGAAAGAAGTCGCTTGCCTGGGTCCGCGAGCAGATCGAAAACGCCGGCGAGGTCGAGAACCTTGCGATTCTGCATTCCAATGCCACCGACATCGACGATTTCCTGTCCACCCTGTCGCACATCCCGGCAGTATCGACCGCTCGCACCGACATCATCGGTGCGGTCATTGGAACTCATGGCGGTCCTGGAATCATCGGCATCACCTACCAGGTGAAGGGCGCGTAGCCGGGCCCTGGGGCCTCGGAACGTGGTCATTGTATGAACCGCCGTCTCGACAACCGCTACGAGCTTCGTGAGCGCGTTGGCAGCGGCGGCATGGCCGAAGTTTGGGAAGGCTTCGACCACAATCTGAACCGTCGGATCGCGATAAAGATGATGCACGCGCACCTCGCTGCCGACCAGTCGATCCTGGGTCGATTTAGAAGCGAGGCACAGGCTGCAGCCCGCCTGAATCATCCAGCGATAGTTGCCATCTATGACACGGTGACGACCGAGAACAACGAAGCAATCATCATGGAGTTTGTTCAGGGTGAGGATCTTCGAAGCATTCTCAATGACCGGCCAACCCTCGCTGCAGCCGATGCTGTCGAGGTGTCTTTACAGCTCGCTGGTGCACTTGGTCACGCTCACCAGAACGGCATCATTCATAGAGATGTAAAGCCGGCAAACATCCTGGTTCGTCCGGATCGCCGCGTGAAGTTAAGCGACTTTGGAATTGCCAAGGCGCTGGACGAAACAACAGGGCACACCGAAACCGGCGCTCTCATGGGGACGGTCAAGTACCTCGCTCCAGAACAAATCGAAGGTCATCTCGTCGATGGCAGGACAGATCTCTATGGCCTTGCAACCGTCCTGTACGAAATGCTGTGCGGCCAGGTTCCGTTCTCCGCCACCGACCTTGTGGGAGCGATGCAAAGGCTCCGGAAGGACCCTCCTTCAGCGCGAACGTTAAGGCCGGACATTCCTCTGGCTCTAGACGCCTTTCTCCAACGAGCGCTCGCACGCAACCCCGATGATCGATACACCGACGCCAACGAGTGGACTGCTGCGCTCCGAGAATCCACGGTAGGAACCCGAGTTGTCGACCGCGGTGATCCCACCATCATCGACAAGCGTCCAATTCCGACCGCGGCAGCATCGCATCCATCGGTTTCTGAGACCGCTCAGCAATCCATCCCTCAGGCTGCTGCTCGCAGGCCCGTGGCACAGCCACAAGCCGCTGTGCCGGCAGCACCACCCCCGAAATCGGCACAGGCACGGTCAAAGCCAGACCCAGAAACTGCTAAACACATGAAGCGCAGCAAATCTCGGATCCGTTGGCTGGGCCCGTTGATCGCGTTCATCTTAATGGTCGCTGCAGTCGCAACTGTTTGGTTTCTCGTTACCGATGCGGGCGACGAGTTCATGGAACAACTGACCGGAGGCTTCCGTTCAGAACAAGTCGATGGGGCTGATGGCGATACCACGACCAACGCCGATAGCTCTGATTCCGGTCAAGGCGTCACCTCTGACTCGATCATCACGACCGAATTCAATGCCGACGGACTTCGTGCAACATCGTTCGACCCTCAAGGCAATGACGGCGTAGAGCATGAGGAGGCAGTATCCCGTCCCTTCGACGGAGATGTCGATACCTTTTGGTTGACGTCGCGATACGGCGATCGCAATTTCGGACAGTTAAAAGAGGGGGTCGGCCTCATCGTGGAATTTGCAGAACCTCGGTCGATGGAAGATCTCGAGATCGACGCGAGCCGTGTCGACTGGGCATTCACTCTGTATGCGGCTGACACTGCTCAGCCCACATTGGCTGGCTGGGGCGAACCGATCAACTCGTTCTCAAACCTCGGACAAAACGAAGTGCTCGACGTCGACGACCGAGATGTTGGTTCGTTGCTCTTTTGGGTGACCGACCTCGGGATGGCCCCAGGCCAGACGGCTGAAGAATACGAAGCTCAGATAGCGGGCAACGAAATCATCCAACAGTTGCAGATCTCTCGAATCGAACTAGTGGGCTAATGCAGACAATGGCGGAAGACGGCGACTTAGTCACCGCTGCACAGCGAGGCGACATGGCATCGCTCGAGATCCTCCTCGACCGACACCACGATCGCATCCGGGCTGTGTGTGCCAAGGTGGTAGGGCGCGGTGCCGACGCGGACGACGCTGCTCAGATGGCTCTGATCTCGATTGTCAAAAACCTCGAGAAGTACGACGGGCGGGCAAAGTTCACGACCTGGTCGTACCGCATTGCCACCAACGCAGCCATCGACGAACTACGACGGCGTAAGCGTCGTGACGCAAGTTCTCTCGATGATGACGATCATCGCTTCGAAGTCGCTTCTGGAGGCGACCTCGGCAGCGCAGCCACGGCCAAGATCGTTATTGACGACGCTTTAGAGGAACTGCCTGACGATTTCAAGATCCCGGTTGTGCTTCGAGATCTGTGCGGGTTGAACTACGACGAAATCGGTGAGGTTTTAGATCTCGCTCCAGGCACCGTACGCTCGCGAATTGCCCGGGGACGGGGAAAGTTGGCAGACATTATCGGTGATGTGACATCTGGCGGGAACCAGACCTCAACTTCTGACGTACAAGAGACCAGTGATGAGTAAATTTCCTGACGACGACGAACTTTTGTCCGCCATAATCGATGGCGAGGCAAGCGCCGAATCGATCGCGTCGGTCGAAGCCGACCCTGAACGTTCGCAACGTCTCGCCGATATGCGAGCTGCCGTCGAAGTCGTCGCAACCCCCGCCCCGGAGGCCACCGCCGAGCGGCGTTCGGCATCGATAGCTGCTGCTATGGCCGCAGCTACTCCGGCTTCTCCGGAAGTAGCAAGCCTGGCTGCCCAGAGACATAAGCGTGAAGAGAACAAGCGCGCGATTCCAGCAAGCTGGATCGCAGCCGCAGCTGCGGTCATCCTGTTTGTCTTTGCAATCCCGTTCTTGTTTGGAACTGGAGGCGAGACCGACAGTGTTGTCGCCGATGTAGCCGATGCCGCCGACGGGTCGGCCGAGGTCGAAGCCTTTGAAGACGAAGCAACGAGCGAAAGCCTCAATATCGCAGAAGAAGATGAAGAAGAAGCCATGGAGGACGAAGAGGAAGTCGTCGAAGAGGCCCAAGAAGACGCTGCAGAGGAAGAGGAAATCGTCGAAGAGGAAGAAGCTGCAGAAGCTGCAGAGGCCGCAGCGCCTGCCGCAGCCGATGATGATGGTGAAGCCGCAGAGGGCGAGGCCTTTGTTGCGGTTGCTCAATCGGTCGAAGAACTCGACGCACTCATTGCTGAAGGTTCCCTGGCCCCGGTGCTCGTGGGCGACGATCTACTCGCACGCGAAGCACCGGTAACTCGCTCTGGTGATGGGATCGGTGAAGCATTGGCAACCGCTATCAATCCGGAGTGTGTGGCCAACGCCGACACCTCTGATGTCATCGCCTACGATCTCGCCGTACTCGATCCATTCGCCGGAGCTGCACGCTTGGTGATCATCGAGTTCACCACTGACCAAATGTCTCGGGTGCTGGACGCAGAGACCTGCGAAATTATTCGCTAGAGTCGCCTGCATGGCTATAGAGAACGATCCGGCACCTGATTGGCCGCGCCAAGCAACGGAAACAATTGTCGAGTTCGTCGACAACATCAAGTACAAGACAACGAACCCTGCCACCAAGGCCGTGCGAGGAATTGTCTACGGAATAGTGATCCTCATCCTTGGTGTTCCCGCTGTCATCATGCTGCTGGTCGGCATCGTTCATTTGTTCAATCGAGCAGCGGTCGCTGTTGGATTGGGCGTCTGGCTGGTGTACTTGGTCTTAGGCTTGATCTTCACGATTGCCGGTTGGACGCTCTGGCGAAAGCGCGTGGCTTAGCCCGAACGCTTCAACCAGCCCAGCGGGCACGACGACACGGGACACCCAAAGGGTCCCGGCTCATTCAGGAGAATCCACATGTCAGAGAACGACTCCGTTCACGAAGTAGTGATCATCGGATCAGGCCCGGCAGGGCTGACCGCGGCGGTCTATTCCGCTCGGGCCAACCTCTCCCCCATCGTGCTCGAGGGCGAGCCCAGCTCTACGAGCGATCAACCGGGTGGCCAACTGATGCTGACCACCGATGTCGAGAATTATCCAGGGTTCCCCGAAGGCGTTATGGGTCCGGAGTTGATGATGGCGTTTAAAGCCCAGGCAGAACGCTTTGGTACAGACATTCGCACGGTCAAAGCAAGCAAGGTCGATCTCTCCGAACGACCGTTTAAAATCTGGGTCGGCGATACAGACGCCGAGCCGACATATCTTTCAAAGACCGTCATCGTTTCTACTGGTGCCCAGTCGCTGATGCTCGGTCTCGACCGAGAGACCGACCTCATTGGTCACGGACTCTCTACGTGCGCTACCTGTGACGGCTTCTTCTTCCGGGACCACGACATTGCCGTGGTAGGCGGTGGCGATAGCGCTGTCGAAGAGGCAAGCTTCCTGAGCCGGTTTGCATCAAAGGTGTACCTGGTTGTCCGCCGTGACGAACTCCGTGCATCGAAGATCATGCAAGATCGTGCCATGGCGAATCCGAAGATCGAGATTCTGTGGAACACCTCGGTCGTTGAGTACGTGGGTGAGTCCAAGCTCGAATCGGTCAAGATCAAGAACAACCTCGATGAGTCGATCTCCGACTTGGCTGTTACTGGCCTATTTATTGCGATTGGCCACAAGCCAAACACCGATCTCTTTGCCGGTCAGCTCGACATGTGGGACACCGGCTACCTCAAGACCGAACCAGGTCGCACAGCGACCAACATCGAGGGTGTCTTCGCTGCTGGCGATGTCCAAGACTCGTACTACCG
>CAZHUR010000005.1:0-18417 GCA_964535395.1 uncultured Acidimicrobiales bacterium | reverse complement strand
ATCTCGGAGAACTCAAACCTGGCCGTCACGATCTCATCGTCGCTGAGCAGCGCTCTCGACGCACCTCGGCGCGCGCTCACCACCGCGCTAAACGCTCGTCTGCTGTCGCGCATCTCCGAGTTGATTGGTGCCGTTCACGAATCGGTCGCACAGCTGGGAATCGACGCGCCCGTTCTCATCGCAAAGGGAGACGGTTCGCTCGCTGTTGCGACTTCTGTAGCTCAACGTCCAATCGAAACTATCCTCAGCGGTCCCGCTGCTTCGATTATTGGAGCGTCTGCGCTCACCGGGCTATCCGACTTCATCATCTCCGACGTCGGCGGCACCACCACCGACGTGGCGATGGTTCGTGCTGGTCGTCCGAACCTGCTCCCGACCGGCGCCCGAGTTGGAGACTGGCAAACAATGGTTGAGGCCGTTGCCGTGCAAACCACCGGCCTGGGTGGCGACAGCGCTGTGAGACTCGACGGCTCCGACATCGTTCTTGGGCCCGATCGGCGCATCCCGGTGTCGCTCGCGGCTCAATCACATCCAGGCATCTTGAACGAACTGCGAGCTCAGGTCTCCAAGCCCCCGTCACGCGACGTTGCCGGAGTTTTCGTCAAGACACTCGCAGATTCTGCGACCAATACGACACGACGCCAACGTGTCGAGTCGAACCTGTCGCAACTTGCGAAGCGCACCCTCGACGCTCTCACCCCTGAGCCGGTGTCAGTGCTCAGTCTCGGCGCCGGCGCCCTCCAGTGGCGAGCACTCGACGAGCTCAGCGAAGCTGGCCTCGTCGAGATCATCGGCTTTACACCCACCGACGCCGCTCACATCCTCAATCTGCAGTCGACGTTCTCCACCGAAGCAGCAACCGCTGCTGGCGAACTCGTCGGTTGGTTTGTATCGAACGACGCCGAAGCGCTTGGGTCCAATGTGCTCAGCGAGATGGTCCGACGAAGCGCCGGATGTGTCCTCGACTGCGCGCTAGAAGGGACGGCGCTAGAAGGGAGGGCGCTCGATGGCAGCGCCCCTTCCGGATCGGCCGTGCCATCGGCGTTGACTAGCCCGGTATTGGACATGGTCGCTGCGGGCACGCCACACATGGGGTCGGTCAGTCTCGCTCTCGAACTGGATGTGCCACTGATAGCGGTTGGTGGTCCAGCGGGGATCGTGTATCCCGACGTCGCCGATCGGGTTGGCGCAGAGCTCGTGCTTCCAGAGGATTTTGCGGTGGCGAACGCGGTCGGAGCAGCGAGCGGCTTCGTCGTGGCGCGAGCCCAAATCGAAGTTCAGCTCGAACGGCCAGGATCGTTTCGAGTGGTGGGTCGGGGGAGCTCGAGTCGCTACGACGATGGCGAAGAGGCAATTGTCGCCGCCGTCGACCAAGCTCGCCAAGACGCCGAGGCAGCGCTACGCGAACAGATGGACGGCCTAGAAGGTGGCCCCGTTTCCGAGCATCTCGATGTGGTTCGCCACGAAGATCCTAACGATCCAGAAACCGGCTTGTACGGCGCCAACGTACGTATCGAGTTGAGGCGCCGGCCTATTCGCCCGCGAGGTTGACCTCGAGGAACCCGCCGCCCCAACCATTGGCTAGGTCTCGGCCTTCGATGGTCACGGTTGTGACGTCGGCTGGAATGACGATGCCGCTCTGTGATCGAGTAAAGGGCTGTTCTGATGCGTGGTCATGGGCGAGCACGCGAATTCCGAATTCTGTGCCGTCCGGGCCAACGACCCGCCATGCATCGGCGTAGCGCTGCGGCGTGTCGTAGGTCGAAGAAACAGTGACGTCGAATCGCCACGTATTGTCTCCGGTTGGCGTGGCCTGCGCTGCGAGGATGTCTGGAAAGTCGTCGCTTGTCGTTTCAGGAACCGTTGACGCGGTGATTGGTTCTGGGGCTGCTTCTTCTTCTGCCACTTCGACGTCTGGTGCTGTGTCTTCTTCTGTCACGTCTGCTGCTACTTCGACTTCGTCTGGTGTGGTTTCTGCGACTTCGACTTCTTCTGCGACTTCGGCTGCTTCGGTGCTTGTTTCTTCGACGACAGCCTCGGCTTCGGAAGCAACAGCAGCGGCGTCTACCTCGATTGAGTCGGCCGAACAGGCCGCGGCAATCAGCGCGAATGTGAGCAGGGCGATCATTCGAAACGTGATCGGGCGGAGTCTCATGGTCTTATCTTGGCCTATCGACAGCCGGGTTACGCTGTGGTTGCGCCTTCCCTTGACTGTTTCTTGAACTTTGCGGTGAGGCCGCCGGTCGTTGAACGTTCTTTCAGCGGTGCGAGGTTTGCCTCGAACAGAATCGCTGCGCTGATCAGAGTGAGCAACGCAATCAGCCCAGCTCCCAATGCATCGCTCGGCCAGATCTCGCCGTTGATGACCTCGCGAATGGACACGATCAAGGTGAGTACCGTTGCGAGTTCCAACAACACGTGCCACACGAGCTTGGGCGCCCCGACCCACCATGCGGTGAGCACGATCAGGCCGAAGAACACCGCAGAACGAACAACAGCAAAGCTTGGGAACGTTCCCGTTGTTTCGGCCGTCGGCCCGATTCGGCCAACAAATGAGCTAATGACGCCCGTGAGAGCGTAGGCCAGGAGCGTGGTTGCGACGATTGCGCCGGACACCCGCCATTCCTTGCGTACAACGATTGCAGCCAACAACAACGTTCCAGGGAGGATGACCAGCCACGAGCTGAGGATCTCCGAGCGGTCCCAGATGCTCGTATCGGTCCCGTCGAGGAGCCAATCCATGACTGGACCTTCGACCCTGAGGAGCCATTCTTCTCGGGAGGTAGTGATCACTACTGCGAGCACAATCGAGGCAAGCGCGGCCAACCAGGCACGAGTCCAGCTGTTTGTCATGGCTATAAGCGTAGTCCGCTCCGTCGATGCTTTGGGTCACACGCCTTCGGTGTATCGTCGGCCAAGCCAGAGGAGGCCCCATGGACTTTGCCCAAACGAAACGCGTTGAGGAGCTCACAGAGCAACTCAACGCCTTTATGGACGCCCACGTGTACCCAAACGAGGGGCTTGTCGAGGAGCAGATTCGCGAGTCTCGTTGGGCTCAGCCACAGATCATTGAAGACCTGAAGGTCAAGGCGAGGGCAGAGGGGCTTTGGAACCTTTTCTTGCCGCGAGCCGATGAGGGTGCTGGTCTCACCAACCTCGAGTACGCGCCGCTTGCAGAGATCATGGGTCGGTCACTGCATCTCGCCCCCGAGTCCTTTAATTGTTCAGCTCCCGACACCGGAAATATGGAGGTCTTCCACGACTTCGGCACCGATGAACAGAAAGACCGCTGGCTTGTGCCGCTGCTCGCAGGCGAGATCAGAAGCTGCTTTGGCATGACCGAACCCGACGTTGCCTCCTCCGATGCCACCAACATCGAAACCTCGATCGTGCGCGATGGCGACGAGTACGTCATCAACGGTCGCAAATGGTGGACGTCGGGCGCCATGCATCCCAACTGCAAAGTCATGATCTTGATGGGCAAGACAGACCCGAACGCTGCCCGCCACCTTCAGCAGAGCCAGATCGCGGTGCCGATGGACACGCCGGGTCTGGAGGTCATTCGCCCGCTTACGGTCTTTGGCTATGACGACGCTCCTCACGGACATGCTGAAGTTTCGCTGACCGACGTACGCGTTCCGGTCTCCAGTGTCATTGGTGAAGAGGGAGGCGGGTTCGCAATCGCTCAAGCCCGCCTTGGGCCCGGTCGCATCCATCACTGCATGCGGCTCATCGGCATGGCCGAACGTGCGCTCGAGATGATGTGTGTGCGCTCGACGGAGCGAAGCACCTTCGGCTCGACCCTCTCGGAAAAGGGTGTCGTTCGTGAATGGATTGCGGACAGCCGGATCGAGATCGAGCAGGCCCGCCTCCTCGTGCTCAAGACCGCGTGGTTGATGGACACGGTAGGCAACAAGGGAGCCGCCATCGAGATCTCGGCGATCAAGGTCAGCGTTCCGAACATGGCGTTGCGCGTCATCGATCGAGCTATTCAAACTCACGGCGGAGGCGGTCTTTCCCAAGACTTCCCTCTGGCGTCGATGTGGGCTCAGGCGCGAACGTTACGCTTTGCCGATGGACCCGACGAAGTTCACCGTCGCCAACTGGCCAGACGAGAGCTTCGCAAGCACATTCCCGCCGAGTAGGCAGTAGGTAGGTTTTGGTGCGAGGGGCGTTCCCCACAAGACTCACAGCAGCGCTGGCACTTCTCGTATTAGTGCTAGCGGCGTGCAGCAGCGCCTCGTCGGGCCCCACCAATGCGGCTGGCAACGCCGCTGCTACCGAAGAGATCGGCGACGAAGAAGCTGTTGTCGAGATTGAACCGGGCGAACTGCAACAGAGCACCGAAGCTACAGCGGACGTCTCGCGCCCTGATCCCCAAGCTGTGGTCGGCTCAATTGTTCGAATCATCGGACTGGGATGCGGTGTGCCATCGATCGGTACGGGCTTTGCCGTCGAAGATCAAGTAGTGGTCACAAACGCCCACCTGGTCGCAGGTCGTGATCCGGAGACCCTCGCGGTCCAAACCGAAGACGGAACCGAGTTTGGGGCCGAACTGATCGCCTTTGATCAGGATCTCGATCTGGCGTTGCTTCGGATTCCCGACGCGACCTTCGAGCCACTCAACTTGGTCACCGAAGTGCCAATCGTCGATGGAGTCGCGATCGGGATTCGCACGAACGACGGCGTGAATATCATCAACGAGATCGAGTTCACGGTGGATGCGCCGGTCATCGTCAATTGGGATGGCGTGTTTCGAGACACCGAGTCGAGGTTTCGTGGGTTGCGGATGCTGGCAGATATTCGGCGTGGTGATTCTGGCTCGCCTCTGCTGATCAACGACCAGGATGTCATTGGTCTTGTGCAATCAACGACACGTAACCAGCCGCAGGGCTACGCGGTCGGTGCCGAAGAGATTGCCGACTTCGTGACGTCGATCGAAGATAGCGACGATGCTGACCGAGTGGTCATTGAACGGTGCACCTGACAGACTGCCTTTATGTCGATGGTCACACATGTAACTGGTGTAATGGACGTTCTGAGCGCGGAGGGTTCACCATTTCAGACCGGTGAGATCGAGGTGCGAGGACAGTCCTATACGGGCTATCGAAACGCCCCTCCGCAGGTCCGACAACTTTGGCTCGCTATCAAAGCCGACGACGCTGAAGAGTATTTGGTCTATGAGGATGAGCGCATCACGTACGGCCAAGCTCGTCAGCGTGTCCTCGAGGTTGCAAACGCGTTGATCTCGGACTTTGGTGTCCAGCCCGGAGACTCGGTTGGGCTTGCATTACGCAACTATCCCGAATGGGTTCTGGGGTGGTGGGCAATTCAGATGGCGGGCGCGACCGCAGTCGAGATGAACTCGTTCTGGAACGCCCAGGAACTCTCCTATGGCGTGATCGATAGCGGTTCGTCGGTGATGATCGTCGACGAGAAGCGCCACGAGCACCTGCAAAGCACCGCCGGCGAGATCACAGCCGCTGGGATCGACCTTCGGTCCATAGTCGTTCGAGTCGACGGCGATTTGCCCGAGGGTTCGACCCACTGGGCCGACGTCACCGGAGAAGCGACGATTCCCGACGTTGAATTCGGACCCGACGACCGAGCAGCGATGGTCTACACCTCAGGAACCACCGCGTTCCCCAAGGGTGTGGTGCACACCCAGCGCAACGTTGTCACGAACCATATGAACATGGTGATGCTCAACCTGACGATGCGTCTCGCCTCGGTCTCAGCCGAAGGTGGCGACCCAATGGCCGCGGCCGCCGGACTAGAGAATGCGCCCCAAACCGTGATGCTCGTTGCGGTGCCCCTCTTCCATGTGACGGGTTCGCACTGCGTGATGCTTCCAATCACCGCAACGGGCGGCAAACTCGTCTTGATGTACAAGTGGGATGCCGAAAAGGCTCTCGAGTTGATCGAGCGTGAGAAGGTGAGCAGCTTCACCGGTGTTCCGACCATGACGATGGACATGCTGGCCTCGCCCAGCTTCCAAACTCGAGATACCTCGACGTTGACCGCAATGGGCAGCGGTGGCGCTCCAAACCCTCCACACATGGTCGCAAAGGTAAATGACGAGCTCGCGAACGCCTCGGCCACCCAGGGTTATGGGCTGAGTGAAGTCAGCGGCATAGCCACAGCAAACGGCGGGATGTTCTATCTCGAAAAGCCCGGTTCGTGTGGTGTTGCACCGCGGGTCAGTGAAGTGAAGGTCGTCGACGATGCCGGTGATGAGGTGGCGAACGGAGAGCGTGGCGAACTGTGTCTCCGCGGTCCTCACGTGTTCTTGGAGTACCACAACAAACCCGATGCAACTGCCGAGGTAATCGATGCCGACGGTTGGTTTCACACCGGAGACATTGCCCTCATCGACGACGATGGTTTTGTATCGATCGTCGATCGTGCAAAGGACATCGTGATCCGAGGTGGAGAGAACGTGGGATCCGCTGAGGTCGAGGCTGCTGTTGCCGAGCATCCGAGCGTCCAAGAGTGCGCTGTATTTGGTGTTGCGCACGAACGACTGGGCGAAGAGGTGGCGGTGGCGGTCACGCCGCTCGAAGGTCATACGATCGACCCCGACGAACTCATGGCGTTCGCTGGCGAGTCACTCGCGGCGTTCAAAGTGCCGTCGAAGGTCTTCATCCACGCTGAACCATTGCCCAAGAACCCGAACGGAAAGGTGCTCAAGCGCACCCTCCGCGAGCAGGCGCAGGCATAACCGGCCACGGTTCCCCTGAGAAATTGCTGAGGAACGGAAGACTTTTAGGCGACGCGCGGCAAATCTTTTCTCTATTGTGAAGTTATGTTCTTTCGACGCACTCCAGAGATGATTGACCCCGCCGACGCTCTTCCAGGCCGAAGCGAATCCATGCCCGTCGCTGACAAGCACCTCGTTCTCGGGACTCCGATGGTCGGGCCGTTCCCGGACGGAATGGAACAGATTCAGTTCGGAATGGGCTGCTTTTGGGGTGCGGAGCGCTTCTTTTGGCAACTTGATGGTGTGTACACGACCGCGGTTGGATATGCCGGCGGCTACACCCCTAATCCAACGTACGAAGAGGCGTGCACTGGCAAGACCGGACACACCGAAGCCGTGCTCGTCGTGTACGACCCCGAGAAGATTTCGCTCGACGTGATCTTCAAGGCTTTCTGGGAGAACCACGACCCGACGACTCTGAACAGTCAAGGCAACGATGTCGGCACCCAGTACCGCAGCGCTATATACACAACGACTCCCGAACAACGCGCCGCCGCCGAGGCTTCGATGGCCCAGTACCAGGCCAAGTTGACCGATGGTGGCTTCGGAAAGATCTCGACCGAGATCGCTGACGCTGGCATCTTCTACTACGCCGAGGACTACCACCAGCAGTACTTGGAGAAGAACCCCGGTGGCTACTGCAACCACGGCTTCTGTCAGGTTGCCTACGCCTAGTCAGGTGTTCTGCAAAAGGTCCGATTAAACTCTTCGTTGGCCCGTATCCAAGACAGGTGCGGCTACAGCGAAGAGGGACTACATGTTGGACGAAGAGGAAGAAGACAACGGCTTCTTCATATTGGTTCTTGGTGTCGTGGCAGGTGTTTTGCTGCTCGTCACAGTGATTGCACTCGGCGGAGATGACCTGCCGGAAGCGACCATCTCGGGAGATGCCCCAGAAGAGGTCGAAGAAGAGGTCGTCGAAGAAGAGCCCGAGGTTGAAGAAGTCGAAGAAGAACCTGAGCCCGAACCTGAACCTGAGCCAGAAGAGGAGCCGGTCGTCGAGGCAGCCTTCACGATGTGGGATGCCCTCAACCAATCTGGTGAAGCAGGTCAGTTCGCGTTGATCGGCGGCGCTCTTGGCCTCCAGGCAGATCTCGAGGCACTCGAAGACGCGGACGGCAACCCCATCCAGCGCACGCTCTTCGCACCGTCGGACTCCGCGTTGAATGACCTAGGAACCGAAGCGGTTGGTGCAATTGCCGGCGATCCCGAAGGAGCGAACGCGCTTGTCGGCTACCACTTCATCGACGAGATTCTGACCGCCGAAGACCTGATTGCACTCGACGGCCAGACGATCACGACCCGAACCGGTCTCCCGATCGCTGTAACGGTTGTTGACGGCGCTGTTGTTCTCAACGGTTCGTCAACGGTAACCAGCGCAGACTTCGGAGGTGACAACGGCGTTGTTCACATCGTCGACACGGTTCTGCAACCGCCGACTCTGAACGAAGTATTGGCTCTCGACAACATCGAGTTTGATACCGCGTCGGCCACGGTTACAGCAGCTGGACAGGCAACGCTCCAGATCGCAGCAGACTTCTTTGAAGCCAACCCAACCGTGAATGCCGCGATCGAGGGCCACACCGACACCGATGGTGCCGACGATGCGAACCAAGCACTCAGCCAGGCACGAGCCGACGCTGTACTTGCGTTCCTTGTTGACAGCGGTCTCGACGCCACCCGATTTACCGCAACTGGCTTTGGTGAAACTCAACCAATTCTCGTAGACGGAGTTGAAGATAAGGACGCCAGTCGCCGAATCGAGTTCGTCGCGCGCTAGACGCCCTGTGGCAACAGGCCCGCTCGAGGCCCTGTTTTTGTAGGCGAAGACCTAAAAGTTTCGACAAGAACAGCCCAGCCTCGCAGTATGCGGGGCTGGGCTCTTCTACGTTTATATCTATGTCCACATCTTCCGATTCACCGGTTCTTCTTCTTGCCGAGGACGATCAGAGCGTCCGCGAGGCGCTTGAACGCGCCCTTAAGTTCGAAGGATACGAAGTAGTTGCGGTAGGAGACGGCGCACAAGCGCTTGAGGCGTTACTCACCGTCGAACCCGATGTGATCGTCCTTGACGTGATGATGCCCGCGGTAGATGGTCTCGTCGCGTGCCGCCGAATTCGCGAGAAAGGCGTACGCACGCCGATCCTCATGTTGACCGCTCGCCACGACGTTGCCGATCGCGTGGCAGGCCTTGATGCGGGCGCCGACGACTACCTCGTCAAGCCATTCGATCTCGAAGAGCTTCTCGCACGACTGCGTGCCCTCGTGCGGCGCGGCACGGTCGTCGAAGAAGAAACCGAAGTTGAAATGATCCAGCTCGAGGACATGGTCCTGGACTTGGCTCGGCGAGAGGTGCGACGCGGCGATCAAATTATCGAACTCACGAAGACAGAATTCGAATTGCTGGCCCTGTTGATGTTCAACGAAGGGATCGTTCTCACTCGCGAGGTGATCTACGAGCGAATTTGGGGTTACGACTTCGAGACGAACTCCAAGTCTCTCGATGTCTACATTGGCTATCTCCGCAGGAAGACAGAGATCAATGGGCTCCCTCGGTTGATTCACACCGTGCGAGGCGTGGGCTACACCGCCCGAGCTTGAGATGAGCCTTCGCTGGCGCCTCACCATCGGAATCGGTGGTGTTGTCGCGGTCATGTTGTTCGGCGCGAGCCTGCTTTCCTACGTCAGTGCGGAGAGCGAGCTCAGCGACCAGGTCGATCAGCTTCTGCAGACGCGCTCGATCGAAGCGGAAACTGGATTGGCTTCGATTGCAGATCCGGCCGCTGCCTTCGGTGAGGAGAGAATCAATGTGGCCACAGCCTTTGGATTCGGTCGTGGCACCCTCGACTCGCTCGAACGCTCCGATGTAAGCATCCAGCTGCTCCTGCCCGATGGCACCATCCAACCGTTGTCAGCTCCGAGCCTGCCGGTGTTCGATGAGGACTTCCTCACTCGAACCGAAGAGAGCAACTTCGATCCCTACCTCGTTGACCGTCTCGACGAGATGGGCAACATGTTTCGAGTGCAATTCTCATCGAGTCGGTTCGGAACGCTGATGGTCGGGCGTTCGGTGAGCGATGTCGAGCAGACTCTCGATGGCCTCGCTGGGTGGCTCCTTCTGATCAGCAGTGTTGGAGCCGTCGCAGCTGCGGGTGTTGGCTGGGTAGTGGCCGACCGCGTGTTGCGTCCGGTCACTCGGCTTGCAGCAGCCACCGAGCAGGTTGCCGAGACGCAGCGTTTCGACGCCGACTTGAGAGTCGAGGGCAACGACGAACTCGCTGGCATGGCTCGAAGCTTCAACTCGATGTTGTCTGCCCTGCGAGCTTCTCGCGAACAACAGGAACGACTGGTTCGTGATGCCAATCACGAGTTGCGTACGCCGCTAACCAGTTTGCGGACGAACGTTGATGTGATGCGTCTTCAGGGCGATGCCCTAACCAACGATCAGCGCACGTCGATCATTGGCGAGATGAATAGCGAGATCCGTGAGCTCACCGATCTTGTGACAGAGCTCGTGGGGGCAGCAACGAGCACATCGTCGGTCGGACCGGAGGCCTTTGAGGAAGTTGACCTCGTCGCGCTCAGCCGGGAAGCAGCTCAACGAACGATCGGGCGAACCGCTCGCGACGTGCTGATTCAAAGCCCGGGGATCGCTTGTGTCCACGCGAACCGTGCAGACCTCGAGCGTGCCGTTGGCAACCTGTTGGGCAACGCGGTCAAGTTCAGCCCGTCCGATCAAGAGATCTTGGTGGTGGTGGGGCCAGATTCGGTCGAGGTCCACGACCGCGGACCCGGCATCCCCGAGGCCGAAATAGATCGCATCTTCGATCGCTTCTATCGCTCGGACAGTACGAGAACAATGTCCGGGTCAGGACTTGGTCTGGCCATCGTTGCAGATATTGCAGCCGCGCACGGTGGTGAAGCCTTCGCCCACAATCGGGACGGCGGAGGCGCGATCGTCGGCTTCAGAATCAACCGCGATCTCTACGAGTTCGACACCGTGTGATTTAGGTTCCATCGAGCGCTCGCGATGCTAGTGAACCTGATTAGAATCGCCGCGGCACTCGGAACAGGAATCGCGTGGAAAATCAAAACTTGGTTCAGGCGGACACGCCCTCTTCGATCCCTCCGATCGACACCATCACACCGGTAATCCAATCGGATCGCCTCGACGTTCTCGTGCACATCCTTGCGTTAGAGCAGCTCGCAGGCGCGCGAGCCCCCGACATCGATCTGACCGATTCGTCTCAGATGGGTAGTCCGTCGACGCCCTTCGCCGCGGTTCCTCGCTCGGTCACCGCGCACGAGTTCTTCACTTCTACCCACCACCCAGACTGGGTAGCCCACTCGACCAAGTTCGCTCGGCTCGACGGAGCTCCCGACGTTGCTGATCGACTGGCGACTGCGTCGGCAGGCGAATGCCAGCTCGCCGTCGGATACTCCTACGGCGGGCACATGGTGACCGGCGCCGTGGACGCTGCGGTAGCCATACATCTTGGAACCTCCGTTGCGCGAAGAACATCGGCTGCTCGCGTGGTCGACCGTTCTGTCAATGCGCTTCGAACTTCCGGTTGGAACAGGAATGATCTCCGGGGTCTGCTCCATCGGTGGACGCTTGCAGAGTCCGACAGCGCCGTGCTGATCTTGGACGGGGCCCACCAGAACTTTGACGACGTACTGCACGAGATCACGTGCCGATTCGAGGTCTTTCACTCCGAGGTCGACTTCATGAGCTCCTCGGATCTTGTGGACTTGAGCCTGACGGGCCAGGGGACAGCTCAGGTCCTATTTTTGCGAGGGTCCGGTCACATCATCGGCGAGCTGGTGGATTCAAACCAAGAGGTCGTCCGGGGTGCGTTCGTGGACGAGTTTGCCGCTGTTGCACTCTCTGTGCTCTGGTCTCCCATCCGGAGAGCAGCAACAGATGCTGAACATGAGGCTCGTCTCCGACGTCTGCGTCTGGCTGGGCTGAAGGACCTTATCGTCGAACGAGTTCTTCAACGTTCGGCTAACTGATCTCACCTTCCGCCTCGCGCCGGGCCTCTGCTTGGATGCTGCGAACCCGGCTGAAACGCCGAGTGATCACAAACAGAATCAAGATCAGAACGACGAGCACAATGGCCGCCGTCGTGGTTCCTAAAGCGGCGAGCACAGCGATGTTCTGAGCAAAGACGCCAGCGTTTGCCGGAGTGCTGCATTCTTCATTGATCAGATCGGGGTTGAACTGGATGACGCCTGTTCCGTCCCACAGCAACCCGGCCTGTAAGTCGGGCGTGCTGAAGTCGATGGTTTGACCGTCGGGGAGCGTCCGAACCGTATAACGAGTCCCTGCCTCGACCGGCTGATCGAGTGGCACGACCGTCTCCCAGTCGTTGGGTGTTTCGCCTACGAGGAACTCGATGAGTCCCGCTTCGGGAGCCGCAGGGCTGTCGGTTGGTTCTGGAGTGGCCGGAGCTTGAACTTCCCACAGGACATCGTCACGGATGAGCAGGGCTACGTTCGATGGCCCTGGACAGTTATCGGCTAAGACGCGAACGCCAGCAGCCACGGTCGAGGTTCGGGTAAGCCGCAGTTCCCGTCGGTCGTCTTCGGCACATGCGGTCAGCAAAACGAGGCAGGCGAGGCAAACCCCCAGGATGCGGCGAGACATTGCAAGGATTCTAGATGCAAGGCCCCACGCTGCCCGAACAAGGCTCGGCTTGCTCTAGAATGGTGAGACTGCCAGCTCAGCTACGCGGACGACGCGACGAGCGGGCAATTGGTTAAATGAGGAGTGTCATGGCTAAGCGCCGTCGCAAAAAGCAGCGTGTGGAAGCACCACCGTCTGAACCCCCGATGCGACCAGGAATCATCGGGCTCAGCCGTACCGTTCCCGAAGCGATCGCCAAGCCGCCGTATGCGGTTACAGGAGACCCTGGCGAGTCGGTCTCGTCTTTGGTTCGCACTCCTGGCGAGATCGACGCCATGCGTCGTGCTGGCGTGATCGGTGCAGAAGTGCTGATCCACGCAGGTGGTTTCGTCGAACCGGGGATTACGACCGATCAGATCGATGAAGCGGTCCACAAGGAAACAATCCGTCGCGGCGCGTACCCCTCGCCGCTCAACTACCGCGGCTTTCGAAAGTCGGTCTGTACTTCGGTCAACGAAGTGATCTGTCACGGAATCCCGGACAACCGCCCACTTCTCGATGGCGACATCATCAACATCGATGTCACCGTCTTTTACGACGGGGTGCACGCAGACAACAGCTGCACCTTCCTCGTTGGGGATGTGGACGAGCATTCTCGACGCCTAGTTGCCGAAACCTACGTAGCAACGATGGAAGGCATCAAGACCGTTCGCAACGGTTCGAAGGTGAACGACATTGGACGTGCCATCGAGCGCCACGCTCGTGCACACAACCTCGGTGTCGTGCGTGAGTTCATTGGCCATGGAGTCGGGACCGAGTTCCACTCAAATCTGCAGATCCCGCACTACTACGATCCTCGTGCACGAACCGAGATCACGACGGGTATGAGCTTCACCGTCGAGCCAATGCTAACCCTCGGAGACCCTGGGTTGTACCTGTGGGAAGACGAGTGGACAGCGTTGACTATGGACGGACGCCGCAGCGCTCAGTTCGAACATACGGTCATCTGCACTGACGACGGCTACGAACTCACCACGGTTGCCGAGAACGGTGATACAGCCGCCGAACTCTTCGCCCCAAAGCCCGAGACCGTCTCGTAGAAGAGACTGACTACACGAGTTCGAAGTTGACCTTGCGGGCTCGAACATCGGCGTCGGTGAGACGAACGAGCACCTCGGTGCCGAGGCTGGAGTCTCCCTGGGCGTATGCAACGACTGCGGGGTCGACCAGCTGGACGCGCACTCGATCTTTGTCCTCGTCGACCGCGGTGACGAGGCCGTGAAAGGTTTCGCCGACCCGACCGGACAGCAACGCAGCTTCGACCATGTCGAGGATGGCGCGATCTAGAGAGCCTTCTCGGTTTCGCGCTTGGCCTAGTAACCGTGGGAGTTCCGGCAGCGTGTTAAGCACCCACTCCGGCGGACGAACGCCAGCTAGGCCGGACAGGATTGCCTCGTTTGCGTAGCGGTCGCCGAGGCGGCGCAACGGTGCAGTGACGTGTGCGTATTGGGCCGAGATCGCCGAGTGCTCGGTAAGTTTGGGCAGTTCGCCGTCGAACGCCTCGTAACCAGCGCCGCGTAGGCCCCGCGCCGATTGAGCGATCATCGCTGCATCCATTGGGTCATTCGGGTTCAATCCGCGAACCATGTCTGGATAGGTCACGTCGTCAGGCCACGAGATGCCAAGAGCGCGCGCGGTCGAGCGCAACTCGTCGATCGTGCGCTTCTGCGGCGGCGGCAGCGTCCGGAGGATTCCGGTCTTTGCGTCGATCATGATCGATGCCCCAGCAATGCCGGTAAGCAGACTGATCTGGGCGTTCCAGCCTTCGATCGGCAGTGACTCGCCGTACTCGAGTTCGAAGCCCGCGCCGGCGCGCACCACTTCCTGAGATGCCAGACGGAGCGAGACCGCTCCGCGCTCGACCTCGAGCTGCTCGCGCAGTTTGCCGACGGTTGCCAATGCGTTGAGCATCGGGTCACCTTCGTCTACCAGAGCGTCAGCATCGTGATAGGAGAGTTTCGCCCGAGACCGCACGATCGCCCGCTCGAGGTTCTTGGCGATGATGCGGCCCTCGTTATCGAGGTCGATCGTCCACAGCAGCGATTGTCGGTCGACGTCTGGGAGCAGACTGGCGGCGCTCTCGCTGATCGCTGTGGGATGCAAGGCAGCCCGTGTGTCGGGGCTATACATCGTGAAACCGCGGCGTTTACTCTCCTCGTCGACCGCCCCTCCAGGAGTGACCCAGGCCGCCACATCGGAAATCGCGTAGAACACTCGAAAGCCGTCGCCCAGCGGAGAAATATGAAGTGCTTGGTCGAGGTCCATCGAATCTGGCGGATCGATCGTGACCAGTTCAAGGTCCGTGCGATCAGCCACGGTCGAGCCAGCGGACCCCTCTGGAATTTGTGGTCCGGCGGCGGCACTTGCCTCGGCTTCGCGTAGAACATCGGCTGGGAAGTCCTCGGGAACTTCGAGTTCTGAGCGAACGGCGTGAAGCCCCTCACAGATCACCGAGTCGTCGCAACGGTAGGGGAGTCTTGGCATAGCTCTAATCGTATTCGGTGCAGTGCCAGGCGCGATGAACTAGCGCAGGGAAGCGTTGCCAGGTTCGGGGATCTCCACCCAGACACGGCCGGGCAGAATTTCGACAGGGTTTCCAGCACCATCGAGATAGGCGGTGACCGAATCTGGCGTTGGCTTAGACCACGTGCCTTCGACCAGTTGACCTTCGGTAAAGATCCAAGCAACACCGGTGCCCACGGTCGTTGCTTCCGGCGAGCTGGGATCAGCGATGCTGGTTCCGTAGGAGGTGAAGCGGACGATGACAGTTTCGGGTGCGGTACGAACACCATCGACGTCGACGGTCGCTGAACCATCCTGGGTACGCTCCCAGCCACTGCCGTTCCACGAGTACGACACCGAAGAATTCGGATACGAGACGCTCACACCGTTGGTAGCTACCGGGTTGTTCGGGCTTGGAGTGCCGGGCCTGCGGACGGTGAAGATGACCGGAGGGGTGCCACCAGCCGACGATTGGGTGCGAAGATCCGAGTCGGTGCTGTACAAGTTGTGCGGCGCTGACCTGCTGTTGTTACGGAAGTAGGCGCTCCCGGCGGCGGTCGTGGCAGCGATGTTGACGAGCGACGATGCGTTGACTGCTTGGGTCGTAATGAAATTGCCGCCAGAGTTGGCAAAGAGCGGGTTGTTCAGTGGTCGAAGCAGATTGATGTCGGTCGTGCGCATCGAGCGAACCGGCCCGATCGTCCCTACGTTCTCGGAGTGGAAGACCGCAGCGAGTCTGGTGAAGCCACCTTCGACCTGCTCGACGTAGACAATGTCGGCTTGGTTGATTCCCGACTGGGGGCGAGCTCGGCTGACGTTGTCGATCTTGACCACAAGAGCAGGTCGTAGTGCGCTCGCCGCGAGCGTACGGCCGGTGAGCACCGATCGGGTGTCGGCCTGTCGGAACCACTCAAGTGCTTCCAACACCTCGGCGAGCCGATTCTGAATAGCAACCGCCTCGGTCTCCAGGTCGGTTCGCTGCAGCCCGATTGCCTCGACACGGGAAGCCAGCTCAACTCGAGAGCTCCTCATGTTGGGAATGGACCTTGTCAAAGTATCGATTTCGGTGTCGATTCGAGTCAGTTCGTTGTCCGCACTTTCAACAATCGACCCCAACACCTGCTGTTGACTGAGGAGATCGTCTGACGAGCCGCTGCCTCCGATTGCCTGAAGCTCCTGGGCGAGGGCCTCGCCAGCTGGATCTCCGCTCACGAAACGTTCGATCGCCAGGCTGGCTCGAACGATTGCGGGTTCACGTCGGTCTAGGGCGAGCACTTCCAGGTCGTCTGCGGTTTGTTCGATCTGTCCCCGAATTTCGCGGTCTTGTTGCTGGATTTCGATCTCCTCGTTATCCAACTCTGTTAGACCGGCCTCTACCTGGGCGATCGCGTCGAGCAGCTCTTGTTCTTGACGTTCGAGCTCGACCTCTTCTGACGCACTTGTCTGCGCGCCAGCAGCACTGGTCGTGAGTGCACTCGCGAGCAGGGCCACCACAACAAAGATCGCCCGAAACTTCCGAACCTTGTTCAAGCTGGCTTCGCGACGAAGTGTCGGAGGTTTACTCATCGATGACGGTTTCGACCTGCGCATCTGGTTCGAGAAGCGTCGGCCGTTCGGCGCCGAAGGGCCGAGTGGAGAGAACTGCGAGCATGAACACAATCAACAGCGTAAGCGTAAAGGTGATCCATTTGGTGCGCAGCTCGTCTCGTTCTGGAATGTAGGGGAATCCTGTGCGAAGCCATTCGTAGCCAAGTTCGTTGCGGTGCATATCGGTTTTGTCATACGGATGGGCGTGGGTAGGCAGTTCGAGGCTGAGCGGGGGGTGTGTTCCGGCGAGCATTGCCGGTGGGTGCGTGCTGTGTTCCTTGAACTGTCGGCGCGCCTCGTCGATGGCCCGGGCTACTCTGCGAGGTCGCATGTCGAGTGCCTTCGACATGAACTCCGCGGACGAATTGAACCTGTATCGAAGGATCAAGAGGAGCTTGTAGTCGATCCGGAGCTCTGAGAGGGCATCTGCAAGAAAGTGGGCTGCTCGATCGGTGTCGGCTTCGAGAAGAGCTGAACTATGCCGCAACGCTCGATTCTCCTCGAGGTGTCTGTGGGCCTCGTTGCTTGCGATCGTGGTCAGCCACGCGGTGTACGCCTCTGGTGAAGGCATCTTGCCGATTCCGAAGCGAAACAGCGCAATTCCGAAGGTGGCTTCGGTGACTTCGATCGAAGCCTGATCGTCTTTGAGGATGAACCAGCACACGTCGTAGACCATGCGGGCGGCGTTTGGGTTGAGGGCGGCGCGTTGGCCCTGTGTGACGCCCTTCCAATCGTGCGCGCTAATCGGTGGAAAATAGGCCGGCTCGTGCGCCGAAAGTTGGGGATTCGGGTTCGTTGAGGTCATCGGTAGTTCGCGAGTGATCGTCGAATGACGACACATAGCCTCCAATCGGTCTAAACCAAGGCCTCTTGAGGGTCTGAAAGCACCGGATTTGGTTAAAGGAGGGGGCTCAGCGACGTTGACATGCTGGACAGTACGTGGTGGTTCGAGCGTCGATCACCGTCGAGGTGAGTTCGTTGCCACACGATGTGCAAGGTTCTCCGGAGCGACCGTACGCCAGTAGTGACCACTGGTTCGAACCCTGTTCTCCCTCGGAGTCCACGTAGTCGCGAAGTGTGGTTCCTCCGTTATCGATTCCGGCTTGCAGGACATGTCGAATCGACTCGGCGAGAGCATCGCAGCGTTCTCGACCCACCCGAGTCGCCTTGGGGTTGATCCGAGAGAGAAAGAGCGCTTCGTCTGCGTAGATGTTGCCAACACCGGCGACCGGCTTCTGGCTGAGTAGCTGTGTCTTGATCGAACGCGAACTTTTCGACACGATCTGGTACAAACTTGCGCCGGTAAAGGCTGGGTCGAAGGGTTCTGGTCCCATGTGATGGAGCGTGGGTATGTCGCCGTATGCACCGCGTTGGACTACCCGAAGTCGTCCGAATCGGCGGGTGTCGTTGAAGCGCAACCGTCTTCGGTCGGCGAGTTGCCACACGGCCCTACAGTGAGGACCGTACTCGGCGATCGACAGCGGTGTGTCCCCGACCGCTGCGGCGGGTTCGATGTGGAACGAGCCGGTCATACCGAGATGGGCCACGAGTTCGTCGCGGGGTGTGTCGGGCTCGCCGGCCAGCCCGAAGAGCAGGTACTTTCCTCGCCGTCCAATACCGGTGATCGTCGCTCCGATTGCGTCGAGGGCTGGCGAGAACTTTTCACTCGAGTGAGAATCTGCGCCGATTATCTCAGCATTCTGCAGTTGAGGGTCGAGCTGTCGTCGAATCGTTTCAACTTCGGGCAACTCGGGCATAGGACCACGCTAGCCTTCGACGACGATGACACCGTTGGACAACTTCCAGAAGCGATACCTCGAAGAACTAACCGCCGCGACCGCTGTGCTCGAATCGCTGGAGTCCGCGGCTCAAGCTGATG
>CAZHUR010000004.1:14113-18436 GCA_964535395.1 uncultured Acidimicrobiales bacterium | reverse complement strand
CTCCATCGGGGGTCTTCGAGTTGCCTCGAGCAACGTAGTTGTCTCCGACGATTCCCTGGCCGGGTACAACGTGAATGGTCGATACGACTTCGCGTGCGTTCGTTTCTGGACGAATGACGAGGCTGGACACCGTGCCGTTATCGGTCGGGGCGGGGGCGAGACCCGAAACCCGTTCGGTCAGCTGTTCTGTTGAGAGATGAGCCATAACTAAAGGCTAGGACGACCAGCCGCAATTTGAGGCGAGCAGGCCCCTGTAAAGAATTCTGGACG
Organism: uncultured Acidimicrobiales bacterium; assembly: GCA_964535395.1. Classification (GTDB taxonomy): domain Bacteria; phylum Actinomycetota; class Acidimicrobiia; order Acidimicrobiales; family SHLQ01; genus SHLQ01. The sequence goes on along the minus strand of CAZHUR010000004.1, from coordinate 18,166 downwards.
TTGAGACAAAGATGCTGGACTAAATGTCAAATCAACTTGACATCATGGCAAATGTTCTTTACATTGATTCTCGTGAGCACGAAGCAAGACACAACCAACCAGGTACGACGGACTCGTCGGATGATGGATCTCACTCAGGCGCAACTCGCCAAAGAGATTGAAGTCAGCCGGCAAACGGTCGTATCGATCGAAGGCGGCGACTATGCCCCATCGGTCTACCTGGCACTCAAGCTCGCAGCAGTTCTGGAAACCACGGTCGAAGACCTCTTCGGCGGAACAGGGGAGAAGTAGCAATGACCATGACAATTGGTGAGAGTTCAAACGAGGGAGAAGAAATGAAGAACGCACTGCGGTGGATTGGGGAACTCGACCATCCGTTCTATGACGATGAGCGTCAGAGGTTTATTTGGTACGAAGCGTCGACCATTGCCTTGCAGGTCCTTCTGTTCGCAAACGTTGCTCTTGTGGGAGCGATGTTGTGGATCGGCGGAGCCGAGGCAATTCCCTATGCGCTCGCCGTATTTGTTGTCCAGAGTGTTGCGGTGTTGATCGCTGTCGCATACGCAAAGTCGAACTTCGCAGAGTACATACCGAAGCCGGGAGAGGTGGCCAGTGGACGAAACATTCTGTATGCGGCCTTTGTCCTCTTCGCTGGTGGCGGGTTCGTGAGGGCGCTTCTTGATTCTCAAGCAACAGGCGGTGAGGGAGCGGCCGACTCGTTCTTCGGGGGTGCAGCCAGCGGAGCCATCATCGGTATCGTCATTGCGCCCTTTATCGCTGGCATCGTCATCATCTCCAAGCGCCGCAAGCAGGCGCAGGAAGACGAACTCGACGAGTTCTAGGCGGGCTCTGCGCCAAGTTGTGACAACGATGTGAACAGGGTCGATTCTGGAATGGAACTCCGGGAAGGCCGGTTCCTTATCACATGTCGGTCATCTCAACACTCGCTCGAGTTACCTCCATAATCACAAGTCTGATGGCGTCCGCAGTCGATCGTTTCGACGGACTAGCGGCAGCGCTATTTGGCTCAGGTTCCAACGAGCGTCTCCCTCCCAACGTTGAACGTCATGGCCGAGAGCTTCTGGTGCGACTCCCAGTGCCAGCTGATCCGCCGGGTACTCGAAACTCCTAACCGAGATCCGGCGTCCCTTCTCAAGATCGACCATCTCCGCAGCTAGCCTTGCGGAGATGGTCGATCTAGTTTTGCGCGCAGAGGTCGGGGCGTTTCCGCTCTGGACCGTCGACGGCGATAACGTCGTGCCCGACTCACTGCCGCTCTCACCTCGGGTTCTGGTCGCCTTGGAAGACTGGACTGCGTTCTTCGATGATGTCGGTGGCGCAATGAGTGACCGAGATGTGATCGACGAGTTTGTCGGCCAAGGCTTCAAGATCGCCCATGTCATTCGTCGCGAACTGAAGGGATCGACCATATGGCTCGATCATCCCGTCACCGATGAGCGAATGCTGATCGAACGGCACGTCCCAAAGTAGGGCTAGAGGTTTGTGAACACTCGGTAGTGGTCAGCGCTTCTTCGGTTCTGATCGACGCCACTGGGCCAGGTAAAAGGCCGCGGCGGCAACCAGCGATAACACAATGAGAACCCGAGTTGACAGAGCATCACCTGCCGGCTCGCTATTGATGACCGCCTCAGCCCATTCGGCCGCATCGACCCGCGTGAGCTGTGAGGCGACTACCTCACCGCTCGCGAATTCCTCGGGCGAGTCGAACGACAACGCGGAGTACTGGTATGTCACCTCGGCCTCGGACCACACCAGTACAAGAGGCCGCTCACCGCTGTAGGTGATGAGGACTCCCTCTTGTCCCAACACGTCAATCGTTCGGGTTGACGCCTGAAATTCATCTCCGCTGGGGAGAAGTCGTGAGATCCACGTCCATTCACTCAGCTCATCGGGATCGGGCCCGGTCTGTGCAGTCAGGTTGGTTACAAAGTCGAAAGTTCGATTCGTTGCGCCGAAGTAGAAGGACCAGGCAAAGTCAGAGGTATCGAGGGTTTCGCTCGTGACGCGGGTGATCTCGCTGAGCCCGCTGCCGGCTGGAAGACCGACCTCGCCGTCATTGTCGACAATCTGGTTCTCGAGGTCCGCGATGCTTCGTGCGTCGAGGTTGGCGGCGGTGGCTTGGAAACTTCCATCGCCAAAGATCGTGATTCCGAATATCGGGCTGTTGAACGGGTCATCGGGGTCCCCGTACAGCACCGTCTCTATCGAGCCCTGGAGATCCGCCCGTTGTTCCTCCCTGAACTCGGCTTCGCCACTACTGATCTCGACTTGGCCGAAGAGGTCATCTGCATCGAAATCTGGATCCCGTGGGCGCATCACTTGGCTCAGCGTCATGTCTTCGACGAGGATTGGAGCGGGCAGCGGTTCAGTCGAGGTGATCGTTGACGATTCCGACGCTTGTGGTCCAACAGCAACTGTGCGTCGCGCTTGGGCCAACTCACTAACGAGAAACAGTCCTCCCACTACAAGAACCAACGCTGCGACCACTGGAAAGATCACGTCTCGTACGTTCCGGCGATCGTCGAGCGAGATCACCTCGGCGGTGAAGTCGGTTGTGAGCTCTTCCTCTACAGCATTGCCGAGCGCGGTGAGTTGCTCTTCGAGCGTGCGGGTCATGGTTGCACTCCTAGCTCTTTGCGCAGTCGTTTGAGACCGCGATTTACATGTGTCGAAACTGTCGAGGGGGAGACGTCAAGCACTTCGGCGATCTCTTGGTGAGACCAGCTACATCCGTGGGCAAGCCAGACCGCTGTTCGCTGTGTGTCGGGGAGAGCCATGAGCGCCCTGGGAAGGCCAGGTTCGAAGGTGTTCTCACCCGATGCGTGCTCGACCTTTGGGAGCCGGAGGGGCTTGCGTGGACGGGTGCGAGATTGGCCAACCCGAAACAGATAGCCGAGTGGGTATTGCATGTCTTGGACTCTGTCCCATTCCTCCCATCCGTATGCGAGGGCCTCAGCCACCGCATCGGCCTGACGATCGACCCCTAGAGCGCCAGCAAAGGCGCGGCGTAGCTTCGGCTCTGCCTGGACAGCGAAAGACTCGAAACTCTCCATAACTACCTTCACTATGGCAGCGGCCTCCTCTCTACATATATGTAGAGCAGCGACTAGAGCTGTCGCGCTACAACGCTGCCGGACGCTCGCTAGGAGGGAGCGAACGTCCGGTCAATAGCGCCTAGTTGGAACCGTGCGATGCCTCAATCCGATAGAAGGTGATGATGTCGCCATCGTCGTCGTCGCCGGTGTTGTTTTGCGTGTATGCGCCAGCCTTGAAGTAGAACCATTCGTCGGAGCGGTCATAGCCACTGTCGAGGTCGTCGAGGTCGATTGTGGTCTGGGCAATGACCGGACCGTTGTTGTCACCTCGACGGATGCGCACGATGATGTCTTCATCGACGTTGATGATCTCGTACGACCACAGCTCGTCGAGCTCGATGCCGTTCGATGGGTTGTCGCAGTTCTGCCCATCACCGATGAGCGGGAAGTGAATGTCGTCGCCATCTCGGATTTCGTGAACGGCGTAGATGCAACCGTGACGATCGCCCGGTACCTGGCGGTAATAGAGGCGAAGTGGTTCATCGTCGCTGGCGTGAATCTGGCCAACGATCGTGCGGCCGGGGTGAACGCCGTCGCCGGTCGTGGTCACCTGGTTGATGCGCAGTGTCGCTTCGAGGCGACCTTCGCGGGCGCCGTGGTCGGTGCCGGTTGGCTGGTAGCCCAAGGCCCAGTTGTTTTCGTTGACGCCCCTCGTCGAGATGTCCGTGTCGCCGGCGCGGAGCATCTCACGAAGCTCGGAGCGCACAAAGGATGTGCCACTGCTGGTACGGGCGCCGTCGAGTCGAGTTTCGAATCGCAAGCCGCCATCGGGAGCTGTGTAGAAGAACTCGGCCGACGCATCGGAGATGTTGTCGTATTCGTTCTCGTTGATGCGCTCAGAGATATCGGAATCGCCGGGACGACCTGCCGGGGTATCGAGAGCCCATCTCGACAAGTCGAAGTTGTCCTGCGGATCACGGTTTGGGTTCAACCCAAA
>CAZHUR010000004.1:12121-14013 GCA_964535395.1 uncultured Acidimicrobiales bacterium | reverse complement strand
CCCATCTCGACAAGTCGAAGTTGTCCTGCGGATCACGGTTTGGGTTCAACCCAAAATCTCCGCCGGTCGGGTCGGACTCTGGCTCTGGGTCCGGTTGTGGTGCTGGGTTCGGTTCAGGAGCTGGCTCTGGTTCATCCTCAGGTTCTGGAGCTGGTTGAGGAGCGGGTTCTAGGTCACCGTCGAAATCGGAAGCGCCATCGATTCCGAAGACCACGATCTCGGAAATGTTCTGCCATGATTGGCGCGAATCGTTCTCGAGCACTCGAACCCGAACGAACCGAGCGTTGGCGTCATCGACGTTATAGATCTCGATGCCGTCCGTGTCGCCACTCGAAGACCCGTCAAAGACCTCGTCCCAGCTGCCGTTCGAACTGGTGCGAACGTAAATCTCAAACTCCGAGCTTCGCTTGTCGCCGCCTGTCCACGCAATGCCGACATCGTCGATGCGCTGAACGCTTCCGAGGTCGACATAGACGTTGCGGTCATCACCTCGGCTCGCCCAGCGAGTTCCAAGATCGCCATCGATCACATTCTCGGGAGGAAAGTTGCGGTGCGAGTTTTCAAACTCGCCCGCACCGACCGCCGGGAGGATGCCGTTTTGGGCTAAAGCTGGCGAGTAGGTCATCGCTAGCGCTAACGCCGTTGCCGCTATGAGCAAAGCGAGCACGAGGGAAAGGGGTTTAACTGTCATGGTTGTTCCGTTCGAATTTTCCCGCGCGGTTCATCAAACCGTAACAATTTCACACGACCGCTCTGCGTGCAATTTCTGTCCAAAAAATGCTCTAAGGCAGCTAGTTAGGTTTCTTCTGACGGCGCTGCGACCTAACAGAATGCGAGAAAACGCAGACAGTGAGCCTGCCGAAGCAAGCTCCCTGTGAGTCCTTCTCGCGCGTAGCGAGTTATGTAGACGCGTTAACGCCAGTGCTGAACCTGCAGCGACTAGAGCTTTTGCGCTACAAGGCTGAACGCAAAAAGAAGCAGTACGAATGTCAATGGTCTTCGATCGTGGTACCGAGAGGGGTTGGTGGGGTGGCGAGGAACCAGAAGATGTTGCCGGCGAAGGCGAGTCCGGCAATGATCGAAAATCCAAGGCGATAGTCACCGGTCGAGTCGGCGAGGATGCCGGCGAGCAACGGCCCGCTCACGGTTCCGACGGTGATGATGATCGATGACCAACCCATGATCGACGCAAAGTGGGTCGTTCCGAAGTAGTCGGCCCGAATCGCTTGCATTTGCGGACCTCGAGAACCCCACGCGAGACCGTGGAGAATCACGAATGCCCCGATTGCTATCGAACCATCGATCCAGGTCAGGACCAGGAGGCCGACGCCGTGGGCACACATGGCGGTCACGATGATCAGTCGTTTGTTGATTCGATCTCCCAGGTATCCACCCATCAAGGTGCCAGCCACCTGGAAGAGCGGAATCAACCCTGCGATGAATGCAGCATTGCGGGCGGTGAAGCCGCGGTCTTCGACCAAGTACAGTGCAACGTGCGCGAGCACGCCGCTGACGATGATCAGCGCAGAACCGTGACCGAGCGACACCATCCAGAACGAGCGTGTGCGCATTGCCTGTTGGATGGTGAAGTGAGAGTCCGTGACGCCCTCGGCCCGCGGCTGGAGCGCTGCGACGTCCTCGGGTATGCCGTCGACCGGCTCGCCCGTTTGCTCTCTTGTTCGTCCCATGATCACCGATGCAGCCACGATCGCGACTGTCAAGATGACACCGGCCCCGGCCATTGTCGGCCTCCACCCGAACACACCGAAAGAGATGACGAGCAGTGGCCCGGCAAAGCCTCCAACAGCAAAGCCCATCGATTGGAACGACAGGGCTCGGGCGCGTTTGCGTTCGAACCACGGGACGAGGGCGGAGGTGAGGGTGAGAAAACC
>CAZHUR010000004.1:0-12021 GCA_964535395.1 uncultured Acidimicrobiales bacterium | reverse complement strand
CCCTGCATCCACAACATCGACTGCAATGCCCACAGGGACGCGCTCGTGGCAACGAGCTTCCAGCCGGTAAAGACGCGCCTACTCCACGCCTGTTCCTGAGGCGGCGAGCCACCCGTTACCGTCGATGTTGACACGTTGTGCAGGCTACGGGTGAGGCCACGAGTTTGGTTCGCAGGCTCCAATGGTCTTGCTTTGCTGCATCATGACCGGCGCCAGTTCGCCAGGACCTGGGCAGTCGACGTGGCCGTTGCCGAGCGCATGGCCCACCTCGTGGTTGACCAGGTATTGGCGGTATTCGGTAAGCGAGGTTGCCCAGTCGGGAACTGCGTTGGTCCAACGCTCGGCGTTGAGCACAACGTTCTCGCCGTTGCGACACGAGAAGTAGCCGTTGGTTTCGGCGGGGAAGCACAATCTGTCGACCGTTGGTGGGCTGGCGAAGATGATGCGAAAGCCGCCACTGGGTAGGTCGCCGTCGGTGCGGCCCATCGGAGCACCTCCGTTGGCGGCCCAACTTCGGGGATCGGCCAGCACGTCGTCGACGAATTCGGCGACCTCGGCAGGGTCGAAGCCGGTGGCCGCCTCGACCTCAACGGTGTAGGTCCGCACACCTGATCCAGGTGGGGTTCCAGAAGTTCCTGCCGCCACCCGGACGACCGACGGGTCGCCCACGATCGTCGTGGTGGTAGGCGCAGCTGTTGTGGTTGTCGATGTGGTCGTGGGGGCGACCGTGGTGCTGGTCGTAGTCGGGGCAGCCTCGGGCAACGTTGTCGTTGTCGAAGTGGCCGGTGGGGTCGCAGCGGTCGACGTGTCATCGGCATCGGGTATGCCTACGAACACGAACAGCAACACACCGAACAACGTTGCAGCGATCAGGGGGATTATGGGCACGCGGCTCACCCCGCGACTTTACGCGGGCAGCTCTTCGCGGTGAGCCATCCCCCGATTAAACGGTGTTCGACTCGGTGTTGCTACCCTCGGCGAATCTCATAGGAGATGAGCGATGCGGCGACCGCGGCATTGAGAGACTCGACACCGTTTTCGAGTGGAATCGAGAGCATGGCGGTGCACGCCGCTCGGGCATTCGCGTCGAGTCCCTCTGACTCGTTGCCAATCACATAGGCACCTCGTTCGGGCAACTCTGCCCCGAAAAGCGGCTCACCAGCCCCATCGAGACCCATGATCGTGAAGCGGTGCTGTTCGAGAATTGCCAGTGCCTCGGTGGTGTCTTCCGCGCGTAGAATCGGGGCTCGAAACGCCACTCCGGCCGATGCCTTGATCGCCACTGGACCAATGTCGGCGGTTCCTTTGTGTGGAACGACGATGCCATCGAGGCCGGCAGCTGTCGCTGACCGAAGGATCATGCCCACGTTCGCTGGATTGTGGACGCGATCTAACACCAGCACCGAACACGCCCAGTCCTTGCCTCGCCGCCGTCTCTCACAGAAGGCTTCGATGTGTTCCATCGCAGGAGCCTCCACGTCGGCCACCACACCTTGGTGATGGCGGCTCGAACGAGCGACGGCGGTGACCTTTACCTCCGCAACATCTTCGATTGTGATCTTTCGACTCGCCGCCATGCCGCGGATCGTGTCGATCTCTTGGCCGCTGGCGCGTTCGCTCACAAGAATCTTGTCGAATGACAACGACTGGTCGTGTAGGGCTTCGATGACGGGCTTGCGCCCCATCACCGTCAGAAAGCGATCTCGAGGACTCACTCGTTCACTGCAATAGACAGCTGACCAACACCCGCCGCGTCGTGGCCCGACTCGACGGTGTCATACACGACCGAGGTAGCCAAGGTTTGCTCGGCGACGTAGGTCTCCAGACCTTGAACCGCGGCCTTTCCTTCTTCGGACAGGTCGAGCGTGAGGGTGATTCGGTCGGTGACGACGAGGTCCTCGGTCTTGCGAGCTTCTTGAACCGCTCGAACGATGTCTCGGGCCAGGCCCTCGGCTTCCAACTCTGGAGTGAGCTCGGTGTCGATGACCACCACAGCGTCGTTGCTGGGCAGCGCGGCAGCTGTAACACCGTCCGCTGGCTTTACGTTCAGTGCGAACTCATCTTCGGTGAGCGTATGGCCAGCAATGTCGATCGAGCCGTCGTTATTTTGGGTCCAGTTGCCTTGCTTGGCAGCACCGAACACCTTCTGTACATCTCCACCAAGGCGTGGACCGAGGATGGATCCGTTTGGCTGGAGGGCAAACTGCGCAAACGACTCAAGGTCGTTCGAGAACTCCACCGATTTCACGTTCACTTCGTCGGCGATCAGATGTGAGAGCGACTCGACAGAAGACGCTCCATCGCCGGCCAGCGTCAACGAACGAAGCGGAAGACGCACTCTGAGGCCCTCATCCTCGCGAAGGCGAAGCGCGGCCGAGACGACATCTCGAACCTGGTCCATGTTGGCAACGAGGTCGGGATCGGAAGGGAAGTCGTCGGGGCTTGGCCAGTCGGTGAGGTGAACGCTTTCTTCGCCCGTGAGCGAGGTGTAGATCTCTTCGGTGATCATTGGCAAGAACGGCGCAGCGATCTTTAAAAAGTTGACCAGCACGGTGTAGAGCGTGTCGTAAGCAGCCCTTTTGTCCTCGGCGGCAGAGTTTGGATCAACACCGGAAGTGTGTTGCTTGCTAGTGCTGTTCTCGGCACTTCCGGCCGAGTTTGGATCAACACCGGAAGTGTGTTGCTTGCTAGTGCTGTTCTCGGCACTTCCGGCCGAGTTCGGATCAACACCGGAAGTGTGTTGCGAGCTAGTGCTGTTCTCGGCACTTCCGGCCGAGCTGGGATCAACACCGGAAGTGTGTTGCGAGGGGTTCTCTGGGCCCCAGAAGCGGTCACGGGAGCGACGGATGTACCAATTGTTGAGGGCGTCGAGGAACGAGCTGATCTGCTCGGTGGCGCCCATCAAGTCGTAGGCGTCCATGCGCTCGGTCGTTGTCTCGATAACCGACCGCAGCTTGGCCAAGATGTACTGATCCAACTCATCGGTGGAATCGGTGCGGATCTGTGCGCTATAGCCGTCGATGTTCGCGTAGAGCGTGAAGAACGAATAGGCGTTCCATAGCGGCAACATCACCTGTCGGGTGACCTCGTCGATGCCACGGTCTGCAACGCGCATGTCGCCACCCCGAACAACGTTCGAGTTCATCAAGTACCACCGCAACGCGTCAGACCCCTGGTTGTCGAAGATTTCGTTAGGTTCGGTGTAATTGCGCAGCTTTTTCGACAGCTTCTGGCCGTCTTCAGCGAGCAGGATGCCATGGCAGATCACGTTCTGGAACGAGGGCTTGTCAAAGAGTGCACCGGCAAGGACGTGCAGTGTGTAGAACCAGCCGCGCGTCTGGTTGATGTATTCGACGATGAAGTCGGCCGGGTAGTGCTCTTCGAACCACTCTTTGTTCTCGAACGGGTAGTGCACCTGAGCAAACGGCATCGAGCCAGATTCGAACCAGCAGTCGAATACCTCGGGTACTCGACGCATCATCGACTCACCGGTCGGGTCGTCGGGGTTTGGGCGCACGAGTTCGTCGATGTATGGCCGATGAAGGTTCGTTGGACGAACTCCAAAGTCTGCTTCGAGTTCGTCGAGGCTGCCGTAGACGTCGATGCGCGGGTATTCGGGGTTGTCGCTCCGCCAGATAGGAATTGGTGAACCCCAGAAGCGATTGCGGCTGATCGACCAGTCGCGAGCGCCTTCCAGCCACTTGCCGAAGCGACCGTCACGAACGTTCTCGGGAATCCAGTTGATCTGTTGGTTTAACTCGACGAGGCGATCTCGAAAGTCGGTCACCTTCACGTACCAGCTCGGAAGTGCCCGGTAGATGATCGGGGTGTCGGTGCGCCAGCAGTGTGGGTAGTTGTGCTCGTAGGTCTCGTGCTTGATCAGCCGGCCGAGGTCCTTGATATGACGGATGATGTCGCTGTTCGCTTCGAGAACATTTCGTCCAGCAAAGTCGGTGATTTCGCTGGTGAACTTGCCCTGATCGTCGACGGGAACGACCATTCCCATGCCGTTCTCTTCGGCGATGCGTTGATCGTCTTCACCAAAGCCTGGAGCGGTATGGACAACGCCGGTGCCTTCTTCGGTTTCGACGAAGTCGCCACCCATGACGCGGAACGCGTTGAGATCGTCGCGGTCAGCAAAGTAGGGGAGGAGTGGTTCGTAGCTGCGGCCAATCAGATCGGATCCCTTGATCACACTGTGTTCGACAGCACCCTCAAGTTCTTTCTCATACGCGCTGACGGTGGCCGCGCCGAGGACGAGGTACTCGCCGTCTAGCTCCATGACGGAGTAGTCGAGGTCGGGACCGACGATGAGGCCGAGGTTGCTCGGCAGAGTCCATGGCGTGGTCGTCCACGCGAGAACCTTCATTGGGCCAGGGTCGCCGTCTTCTGCCTTGAGTGAGAACGCGACCGTGACCGCCGGGTCTTGGCGAGGCCGCGTCGCGTCGTCGAGTCGGATCTCAAAGTTCGACAGCGGAGTTTCGGCTCCCCAGCTGTATGGCATGACGCGGTTCGCTTCGTAGATCAAGCCTTTGTCCCAGAGCTGCTTAAACGCCCAGATGACAGACTCCATGTAGTTCAGGTCCATCGTCTTGTAGTCGTCTTCGAAGTCGACCCAACGCGCCTGACGAGCGACCGTTTTTTCCCACTCGGTCGTGTACCTCATGACCGACGTGCGGCACGCATCGTTGAAGTTGGCGATACCAAAATCGGTGATCGCAGCCCGGCCGGAAACCTCGAGTTCCTTCTCGGTTTCCATCTCGGCTGGAAGGCCATGGCAGTCCCACCCAAAGCGGCGCTCAACCTTCTCGCCGCGCATCGTGCGATAGCGGGGGATGACGTCTTTCACGTAGCCGGTAAGGAGGTGCCCATGGTGAGGCAGGCCGTTTGCGAACGGTGGTCCGTCGTAGAAGACGTACTCGGACTCGACAGGTCGTTGGTCGATGGACTCTTGAAAGGTTCCAGCCTCGTTCCAGCGATCCAAAATCTTCGCCTCGATGGCAGGAAAGTCAGGTTTTGAAACGGTCGGGTAGGGCTCGTTCGAGGCAGCACTCATAGCGCATCAGGCTATCGGAACGGTTTGAACCTCTCTGCCATTGGCTCGGGTGGTGTTTTTTCTGGTCTCACTGCAAATGGTTCGAAATTCCTATGTAGATCTCGCTGAAGCGATGAGTCGACCAGCCCACGCCTCGATTTGTATCCGTGTGGGATCATTTAGATACTAAGAGTGGGAAAGAGAATTAATAAAACTTCACAGAGTGGCTGTGAGGGCGAATCCTTTTAAGGTAAATCAGAAAATGACTCGACGACCACGACGCCAATTCGGCACCATCGGAAAGATTCTAGTGAGCCTGCTCGGCTGCTTTATCTTCCTCACCGCAGGCGCAGGCATAGCCAGCGCTCAGACAAACCAGGGCGTGGTTGTACCTGAAGAAGCACGGCGTGACCTTCCGGTCGTCCTCGACGGCCGGGTCTGGGCGCACGCACAGGTTGGTGACCGCATCTTTGTAGGCGGCGACTTCCAGCAGGTCGAACTGATCGACGGGACCGTGATCGACCAGCCATACATCTTTGCCTACGACATCGATACCGGAGTTGTCGATCCGAACTTCCGACCCGTGGTCAACAACGTTGTCCGTTCCCTTGAAGCGGGCGACGACGGAGACACCCTCTATGTCGGTGGACGCTTCTTCCGCTGGGACGATTCATTCCCAAGCCGGATTGCACGCCTCGATGGTGAAGGCAATCTCGACACCAGCTTCCAGGCAAGTGCGTCGGCGCAGATTCTCGATATCGATCAGGTTGGAGATTCGCTCTACCTCGTTGGTAACTTCACCGAGTTCGCTGGCCTTGCCGCCAGCGGCATTGCCAAGGTCGACGCTGAGACCGGTGTGGTCGATGCATCGTTCCTTCCAGTCCTTGATGACTTCCAGAATGGCAGCAGCCTCGTCCGTGCAATCGAGTCCACACCTGATGGCTCGGAGATCTTCATCCTGCACTACGCAACGATCGTTGACGGCCAGAGCCGTGAAGCTGTAGTGAAGTACGACATCGACGCTGCCGGTACCCCGACCCTCTCCGGATGGAACATTCCGTGGAGCGCACAAGCTGGCGGCCGAATTTGCCAATCCGCCCTACGCGACATGGCAATCTCGCCAGACGGTAGCTACATCGTGATCGGCGGCCAGGGTAACGACTTCCCACCCAACTGTGACTCGGTCCTCCGTTACCAAACCGCAGGCGACACCACCGTCAACTTCGAATGGTCGGCACGCCTGTACTCGAGTGTCTTTAGTCTCGCAGTGAGCGACGTTGCCGTGTACGTCGGTGGACACTTCTGTGCAGCTCCCGCAGTCGGCGCACCTCCTGGCGGAGTGACCTCGGACTTTCCAGGTCTTCTTCCAGGCTGCGATGTCACCGATCCATCGAATCCGATCAATCCATCGAATCAAGACCCGAACGCAGTGTTCCGGAACCAGATGGCAGCGCTCAGCCCAGTAGACGGTCAAGCGCTCGAGTGGGATCCGGGTAGCAACAACTTGGTCGGCGTCTTCGACCTCACCCTGATTGACCGAGGTCTCCTCGCTGGTCATGACAGCACGCGCTTCAACGAATTCCTCGTCGGCCGCTCCGGGTTCTTCGACCTCGAGCCAAACACTCCGGACACCGAGAATCCAACCTTTGTTGTTACCAGCCCAGCGGATGGTTCAGTTCCAGAGACGGTGACCGAACTGACCGGAACCGCCACCGATAACCAGACGGTTGTCGAAGTGATCGTGCGGCTTCGCAACACCACCACCGGCCAGTTCCTTCAGGTTGATGGAACCTTTGCTTCAGCTTCTGCTGATCTTCCGGTGAACCTGACGAACACGGGTATCGGTGAAGTTGAGTGGTCGGTGCCGGTCAACACCACTTTGGTTCCCGGAGAGTACGAGGTTCGTGGCTTCGCCCGCGATGAGTTCGGAAACACCACAATCCCGACCGTCGTGTCCACTTTCACAATCCCCGGCGTAACGGCCTGCACGGTCGAGCTCAACGACCAGGACCAGCCGGTCATCACGCTGATGAACTTCGTGGCAGATGAAACGGGTCTCAGCGTGATCCGTCGCAACGAATCGTATTTGAGTGATCTCGGCGACGATCAGACTGTATTCGTCGATACCACTGCAATTCCCGGCGACTACGAATACGAGGTTCGCTGGCGTCCAAACGGCACGGTCGTCGATGTGCCATGTTCACCGTCGGTCACGGTTCCCGATGACGGACCAGGTGCAATCACGACCTGCATTGCTTCGATCGGGCCAGACAACAGTCCAGTGCTCGAATGGGACCTAGTCGACGGTGTGAACAACTACATCGTGCGGGAAGACAACCTCGGCTGGATTGCAACCGTCGTTGGTGAAGATACCTTCACCGACACAGGCCGTGCTCCAGGCGATTACAACTACGTGCTCCGCATTCGCATCCAGGGCGAAATCACCGACATCCCATGTTCACCAACGATCACCGTGCCTGAAGGTGACACCCCTGTCTGCACCGCGGCGATCAACGCTGCTGGCGATGTATCGCTGAGTTGGACGAGTATTCCAGGCGTAGTCGTCTACCAGGTCCGTGACAACGACGGCTGGGTAGCGAGCGAGACAGGCACGAGCTTCGTCGATACGAACCCAACGGTCGGAACTCGGACCTACGAGATCCGTTACCGCCTAGCGGGAACCGTGAACGACCTCATCTGTTCGCCAGATGTCGTAGTGAACTAACGGCTCAGCAGGGCTGGGCCAGACCGATAGAACAGCGTCCTAGATCTGATCTAGGGCGTTGTTGAGATCGGCAACAAGATCATCGGTGGTTTCAATACCCACCGACAAGCGAACTAGGTCGTCGGGTACTTCAAGAGGAGACCCGGCGGCCGACGCGTGTGTCATGATTCCGGGATGTTCGATGAGCGATTCGATTCCCCCGAGAGATTCGGCGAGCGTGAATAGCCGAGTCCGCATCGTGACCGCCTTGGCAGCTTCCATGCCAGCCTGCACCCGAAACGAGATCATGCCGCCAGCTGCCTTCATCTGCTTGCGAGCAACGTCTGCGCCTGGGTGACTGTCGAGCCCAGGATAGAGCACATGTGAGACCGCCGGGTGTGCCAACAACATCTCGACGATCGCTTCGGCGTTGAGCGTGTGACGATCCATTCGGACGCCGAGGGTCTTGAGGCCACGGGTGGTCAAGAAGCAGTCTTGTGGTCCAGGCACTGCGCCGACAGCGTTTTGCAAGTACTGGATATCGTTGGCCCATTCTTCGTCGTTGGTGGCCGCAAAGCCGCCGACGACGTCGCTGTGACCGCCGATGTATTTGGTCGTCGAGTGGATGACCAGGTCGGCGCCGTGCGAAATCGGCAGCTGCAAGTACGGCGTTGCGAACGTATTGTCGACGACGAGCTTTGCGCCGTTCTTGTGGGTGACTTCGGCGATGGCCTCGATGTCGAACACGGTGAGGAGAGGGTTGGTCGGGGTCTCCATCCAGACGATCTTCGTCGCCGGGTTCCAGTCTCGATCGAGCGCTGAAGGGTCGGTGAGATCGGCCGCCGACCAGGTGACACCAGCGCGGGTAACGACTTGGCTGATGAGGCGGAAGGTGCCGCCGTAGGCATCGTTGCCGAGCACGACATGATCGCCCGAGACGAGTGAACGCAACACGGTGTCCTCGGCCGCCAGACCGGAGGCAAAGGCATAGCCGTAGCGTGCGCCTTCGAGGTCGGCGAGTGCTTCTTGGAGCGCTGTGCGAGTTGGGTTGCCGGTTCGCGAATACTCATAGCCGGTGTGGTCGCCGGGGGAGGGCTGCGCGTAGGTAGATGTTTGGAAGATTGGCACGATGACCGAACCGGTCACCTGCTCGGGATCTTGGCCAACATGGATGGCGCGGGTCTCAAACCCGTCGGAGTGTTCAGACATAGCTGAGACTCTACCGCCGCCCGTCTCGCGACGGAGTCGCTGGTGCGGTGGGTCAGCTCGGACTCAAGAACTCCAGCACGTCGGTGTGGCTGATAACCGTGACTGGTTGGCCACCTTCGATAACGAGCAGTGCGTTCGAGTTTTCAAAAAGATCGACGGCGGTCTGCACCGTTTGGCCGATGCCGATCGTTGGCAAGCCTGCGGCCATGACCAGTTCGACCGGCTTATCGAGCACGCTATCGTCGGCGAACGCGGCGTTCATGAGTTGCAGTTCAGACACTGCGCCCGAGATCTCGGCGACAGCGAACGGTGGCTCGTTCTTGGCAACCGGGACCTGGCTGACGCCTTTGGTTCGCATGAGCTCGACCGCTTCGCGAACCGGGGTCTCGGGGTTGACGTAGATGAGTTCTGCATTTTTGTCGCCCTTGGCCTTGACGACTTCGCTAATGCAGATGCCCGAATCCGCAGTGAGGAAGCCAAGCGGTGCGAGATAGTCGTCGTTGAAGACCTTCGAGAGGTAGCCGCGGCCGGAATCTGGTGTGAGCACGACCATCAAATCGTCGGGGCCGAGGGTTTCAGCGACCCTTAGGCCAGCAACGATCGCCAGTCCGCACGATCCACCGAGCAAGAGTCCTTCTTCCCGAGCGATCCTGCGTGTCATGGAAAAGCTGTCGGCGTCCGAGACCGGGACAACCTCATCGACGAGTTCGTGATGATAGGTCGTTGGCCAGAAGTCTTCACCAACGCCTTCGACCAGATACGGACGACCAGATCCGCCCGAGAAAACCGACTTCTCAGGGTCGCCGGCGATGATCTTGATATCTGGGTTCTGTTCTTTGAGGTACTTCGCAACCCCGGAGATCGTTCCGCCGGTTCCAGCACCTGCCACGAAGTGTGTGATCTTTCCATCGGTCTGGCGCCAGAGCTCGGGCCCGGTCGTTTCGTAGTGAGCCTGCGGGTTGGTCTGGTTCGAGTATTGGTTGGGGCGGAACGCACCTGGGATCTCGTTCACCAAGCGCTCAGCTGTGGAGTAGTAGGACTCGGGGTCGTCAGGCTCGACGGCGACCGGGCATACGACTACCTCGGCGCCGTATGCGCGAAGCAAGTCGACCTTCTCGGGTGCGACCTTGTCGGTCATCACAAAGACGGTCTTGTACCCGCGTTGGTTGGCGATGATCGCCAAGCCCACACCGGTGTTGCCGCTCGTTGGCTCGACGATCGTGCCCCCGGGCTTCAATTCGCCCGACGCCTCAGCAGCGTTGATCATCGCCAGCGCAGGACGATCCTTCGACGATCCGCCAGGGTTGGTGAGCTCGAGCTTTAACACGAAATCACACGCCAGATCTCCGGCGATCTTGGGCACACGCACGAGCGGGGTGTTGCCAATGAGGTCAATGACTGAGTCTGCGATCTCCATAGTTGGGGAGTCTACGAGGTTGCGCTCCGCGAATTCACCGCGACTGGGTCTACGATCGAGTTGATCATCGAGGGGGACACCGTGGACTACGAGACAATCCGGTTGGACGAGACCGAGGGCGGCGTGTGGGAGCTGACACTCACCAACCCGCCAGCGAACGCTCTGAGCAAGCAGATGGCTTTCGAGTTCCGCCACGCTGTGGCCCAGCTCGCTACCGATCCGAGCGTTCGAGCAGTCGTGCTGACAGGCGAAGGCAAGGTGTTCTTTGGCGGCGGCGACCTGGTCGAGTTCAAAGAAGGCGGTGATCAAACGCCAGCAAACCTTCACGAGATGACGATCGATTTCCACGGTGCGATCTCACGGATGTCGCGCATGAACGCACCAGTCATCGGCGCGATAACGGGCACTGCCGGTGGAGCGGGCATGAGCCTCACCGCGGCAATGGACCTTGTGCTCGCGGGAGAGAGCGCCAAGTTCACAATGGCGTACACGATGGCAGGGCTCACCCCCGACGGAACGTCGACGTTCTTTCTCAGTCGGGTGATCGGTCTGCGCCGGGCGACCGAGATGGTGCTCACCAACCGAGTGCTCAGCGCAGCCGAAGCTCTCGACTGGGGACTCATCAACCAGGTTCATCCCGACGACGACACCCTCGAACAAGCTCGTGCCCTCGCCAGGAAGCTCGCCCGTGGCCCAACCAACGCATTCGGCGGAGCAAAGCGCCTCCTCATCGAGGGAGCAAACTCCTCACTCGGCGAAGCCATGGAACGAGAGTCGACCTCCATCGCCAACCAGGCACTTCACCCAGAAGCGGTAGAAGGCATCGACGCCTTCCTAAACAAACGCAAACCCGACTTCCCCTAATGGGGTTAGTCCGGCGTCAGTCGTAGCCGGTGAGGTCGTCTACTGCGGTGATCTTGGTTGGTGTAAGGCGGACCACGAGTTCACCGGGCACGCCGTTGCGCTCGCCGAACTCCTCGGCCCGATCTTGTCCCATGTAGCGAGCACCGATTTCTGTTGCGACTGCTCGAACCCGGTCGGGGTCGTCTTCGAATGTGATGGTGCCATCGATCTTCACGAAGGCGAACGGTGGTTCTTCAAGATCGACGACCATGCTGGCCCGGCCTTCTCTGGCCAAGGCCTTTCCTTTGCCGCTCTCGCTATGGGTGTTGAAGATGATGTCGTCTCCATCGAGCACAAACCAGATAGGCGCCACGTGTGGGGCACCGGTTTGTGAAACCCAGGCAATCTTGCCCGTTCGGGTTCCGGTGAGGAGGAACTCATTGGTTTCGGCCTTGGTCATTTCACGCATCGCAGCTCCATTTCTCTCATCGGACAGTTTCTGTGAAGGATTTCAGACCGTATAGGTCTCAAATCCTTCACAAAAACCAGGTTTAGCCGGATACCGAGCGTAGGAACCATTTGTGCAGGGCGTCTACTGCACCCTTCATGGTTTCGGGGGTTCCGCAGAAGCTGAAGCGCATAAAGCGGTGGCCGTCGGCTGGATGGAAGTCGACGCCTGGTGTTGCTGCCACGCCGAGTTGTTGGAGCCATTGAGCCGCGAGGAGTTTGCTGTCGGCGGCGAGATGATCGGTGCGAGCCCACACGTAAAAGGCTCCATCGGAAGGTGCAAGATCTGTGAGGCCAGCCTTGGGC
>CAZHUR010000003.1:15825-18662 GCA_964535395.1 uncultured Acidimicrobiales bacterium | reverse complement strand
GCGACGGTGTCCGCGCTGATTCCGCCATCTACTTCAATGTCGATGTCGTAACCGCTGTCGTCGAGCATCTTTCGACATGCAGCGATCTTTGGCTCCATTGTCTGGAGGTACTTCTGGCCTCCAAAGCCTGGGTTCACCGTCATGATCAACACCATCTCGATCAGATCGAGCACGTGTTCAATCTCGCTGAGCGGTGTCGACGGGTTGAGGGCGACCGCGGCATTTCCGCCGAGGTCGGCAACGTTGGCGAGCGTGCGGTGCAGGTGTGTTGTCGACTCGGCATGAACGATCAAAAGATCGCAGCCAGCATCGATGTACTGCTGTGCCATCAGGTCGGGGTTCGTCACCATTAGATGCGCTTCGAAGCGAACGTCGGTGTGGGCTCGACAGGCAGCGATCACATCGGGTCCAAACGTGAGGTTTGGCACGAAGTGGCCATCCATCACGTCGAATTGGATGCGATCGACACCAGCTTCGCCGAGTTTGCGACACTCGTCTCCAAGGTGAGAAAAGTCGGCTGGCAGAACGGAGGGGACAATTTCGATCCGGCGAGTCATGCCCAGAACGATAGAGCCTTATCCTGCGAGCGTGTCGACAAACATTGAGCTGACGGTAGAACGCCCCGCAAATGCCGGCGCAGGCGTAGGGCGCGACGGTGATGGTCGCACCATCTTTTGCCAAGGTGCGTTGCCCGGCGAGCGGGTCCAGGTCGAGTTGACTCAACAGAAGAAGCGCTTTGCCCGAGGCGTCGTAACCGAAGTGGTCGATGCCTCTTCCGAACGGATTTCGCCGACATGTCCTACCCGTCACGCGGGGTGTGGTGGTTGTGACCTCGCACATGGCACAATCGAAATTCAGCGAGAGATCAAGGCCCATGTGGTTCGAGACGCCCTCGAACGGATCGGCCGCGTACCCACCGATGTGATCGACAACGCGTGGGTTGGCTTTACCGAGCCGCCTGACTCTGGCTGGTATCGCACCACGGCACGCCTAGCGGTTTCGGAGGGTCGCCTCGGCTATCGCCGCGCGGGCGGTCACGCCGTTGTGTTGCCCGACTCATGTGGAGTGGTCCATCCAAAACTCGAACGGGTGATCAGAGAGGGAAGGTTCCCCCAGAGCGCGGGGCCCGAGGTGACGCTTCGAGCGAGCGAATCTACTGGCGAGGTGTTTGTCGTCATCGACGGCGACCCCGCCGGTGTCTCGCTTCCAGACGAGGCACGGCTTTTGGTCCGGTCTGACCTTGAGCGTGGCCAAGACGTCTCGATGACAGAGGAGGCTGCTGGCCGGTCGTGGGTGCTGTCAGCCGGGTCGTTTTTCCAGGCCGGCCCGGCGGTGGCCTCCCACTTAGTCGACGCGGTGCGACAAGCCGTCGGGGACGTGACCGGGACCGTGCTCGTCGACGCCTATTGCGGGGTGGGTCTCTTCGCTGGGACCATTGGACAGACCGCCGAAGCAGTAATCGCGATCGAGAGTTCCGACAGCTCGATCTCCGATGCCGAGAAGAACCTCTCAGAACCCCATCTTGAGGGAGTTGAGGTCGAGCTTATTCACGCCCGTGTCGAAGACTGGTCGCCCAGTCGCGCCGACGTAGTTATTGCCGATCCCGCACGTGCGGGGCTCGGTAGCGAAGGAGTCGACGCGCTGGTTGGGGCAGATCCATCCCGCTTCGTTCTGGTGTCTTGTGACACGGGAAGTTTCGGGCGAGACTCCGCGCTTCTGATCAACCACGGCTACGAGCTTGAATCGGTCCGGCTAGTCGACGCGTTCCGCGACACGAGCCACGTCGAAACCATCGCATTGTTTCGCCGCTGAGCGGCGGGGTGTGAGTCGTTGGACTCATTCGTTGACCTTCGGCCGAATCTACTCTTCTATTACGTGCCAAATTCGGCGCCAGATCGAGGGAGAGGAGCAGCGATTTGCGCCTTTTGGTCGAGACACGGGAGGCGGAAAGACGTCACGTAGTCGAGCTCTCCATCGACGCGCCCGGAGCGACGGTGGCCGATCTTGCTGAAGCTCTCGACCTTCCCGCCACAGCGCTAACAATCGATGGAGCGGTCTTTCTTGGCGACGACCTCCTCGACGAAGTCTCCTTAACCGAAGGCTCCCGGGTTGCGCCGGTCGGGCCTTCCCATAACGCGCGGTCAGGAATTGGTCGCTCCTGGGTCGGAGTGTGCGGCGGCCCCGAGTCTGGCGCAGTCCGACGCTTGGAATCTCACGGCGCCGTCACGATCGGCCGCAGTGAAGATGCCGATTTGACGATTCGAAACTCGAGCGTGTCGGACCTGCACGCCGTCGTCGAACGAACCGACGAGGGAATGACGATCGAAGACCTCGGCTCAACGAACGGAACATGGCTGAACGGCCGAGCCATCACACGCACTGCTCGGCTCAACGCCAGAGGAACAGCGCGGGTTGGCTCGTCCACGATCACCTTCATGCCGGTCGACATGGACGACAAACCGTTGGCCACGTCAGCTGGACACGCTGGCGCGAACGGTCGCATCTTGTTCAATCGCCCACCACGTTCGCCCGTTCCAGAAACCCCAACTCCGGTCGAGTTGCCAGACGCACTTCCGACACGACAGAACCCCAGGCTTGCCCTTGCCGCCATCGTGGTGCCGCTCGTCTTTGCCGGGGTGATGGTGGTCGCGTTCGACAGGTGGCAGTTTGCTCTCTTTGCGCTTCTGTCGCCGGTCATGGCCCTCGCGACGTGGTTTAGTGGCCGTCGAGCTGTCAAGAAGGCGACCGATGGAGATGTAGCGAGTCGACGTGAAGCCATCCAGTCGCTCCAGACACGCGCAGCGAGCGCGATAGAGATCGAACGCGACCGTCGGGCT
>CAZHUR010000003.1:14229-15815 GCA_964535395.1 uncultured Acidimicrobiales bacterium | reverse complement strand
GCTGTTGGTCCTCACCTCTTAGAGATTCGACGACGAGCAGAGTTGCCGTCGAACCGACTTTGGGAACGGCGCCTCAACGCTGACGACGCCCTCATGTTTCGGCTTGGGCTCGGAACTGTTGAATGGAGCCCATTCGCTTCGACATCGGCCGACGATGATCAGATCGACTCCGAGCTTCAAGAAATCCTTGAGAGCTCCACCTCACTCGAAGATGTCGACGTCCTGGTCGACATCGCGTCTGGTCCGCTTGGGTTTACCGGAGATCGATCAACCGTCACAGCTGGGGTTCGGAGTTCTCTCGTCCAGCTCGCAGCTCACCATGGCCCGGCAGACATCGCGATGGTGATCCTGACGACGAACGAGCGAAAGGAATCGTGGAGTTGGGCCCAGTGGCTTCCCCACACGAGAAATTCAGCCGGCGGAGTCAACATCTTGACCAACGACGACAGCAGGGCTCTGGCGTCGTCGATCGGCCGCCAACTCGACGGCGACGACGCAGGTCGCGCCCCGTCGGCGCTGCGTCCAGGTGTCCTTCTGGTAATAGACGACCTTACGCTGCTCCACGAACGTGACAGCGCCGTGCGCAACCTTCTCGAAAAGACCGATCACAACATCTTTGGGATCGTGCTCGCCGACGTGAAGGACCAATTGCCCGCATCGGTGACAACGGTCGTAGACGTCGACGCGAGCGATGGAGAGTTCTCCAAGAGCGAACCCGCACGACCCGGTCGAGTGGAGACCGGGATCCTCGACGGAGCTTCGCTGCAAGTCGCTGAAGAGATTGCGCGAGCATTGGCGAGATTCGAAGATCCAGATCTGCCGGCGGCCACCGGAGCGCTCCCACAGGAAGTCTCGGTGGTAGACATCCTCGGTACCGAGTTGTTCGATGAAGCCAACGCTGCGGCTCACATCAGGACGTTCTGGGACGACCACGCTTCTGAGTCCAATCTTCGTGCGCCGATCGGAACCTCAAACGGGGGAGACCTGTTCGTCGACGTCGTTCACGACGGCCCGCACGCTCTTATCGCTGGCACGACCGGTTCGGGAAAGTCAGAGTTTCTCCGCAGCTTGATCTTGAGCCTTGCGTCGAACTACAGCCCCGACGAACTGGTCTTTGTGCTGATCGACTACAAGGGCGGGTCGGCGTTTGACCGATGCGCACAACTTCCACATGTCGCAGGCCTCGTCACCGATCTTGACGACCATCTCGCCGAGCGGGCGCTCGAGTCGCTCGAAGCTGAACTTCGCTACCGGGAGACTCTTCTTCGAGAAGCCGCTGCCGACAACATCGACGACTACCGCAGCGGTGGATCTACCAGCGGACCGTTGCCCCGACTCGTCGTTGTGATCGACGAGTTCGCGACCATGCGCACCGAACTCGACGGCTTTGTGGGGTCCCTCGTCGGGATTGCCCAACGCGGGCGCAGCCTCGGGGTGCATCTGATCCTCGCCACGCAGCGTCCTGCCGGTGCAGTCGACGCCAATATCGCAGCGAACACAAACCTGCGCGTTGCGTTGCGGGTGCAGGCAAGCGCCGATTCGGTCGACGTCATTGGTGACCCGCGGGCGGCAAAGATCCCTCGAGG
>CAZHUR010000003.1:11302-14129 GCA_964535395.1 uncultured Acidimicrobiales bacterium | reverse complement strand
GAACGCATCGACGGGATCGAAGTGGTCGAAGCGGTCGAGGTCGCCGACGACTCACACGTTGCATTAGCGATTGCCGATGACCCGGCCAACCAGCGACAGATGGTTGTCGGCTGGAACCTCACCGATGGCCACCTCTCAGTCCTCGGCGGGCCTGGTAGCGGCGTGACTACGACGCTACGAAGCGCGATCACCGCTCTCGGCAGCGAGGACGAGCGTCCGGTGTGGGTGTATGCGGTCGATCATGGAGCGGGCGGCCTGGAAGGGATCGATCGGTTCGCCCACGTCGCTCCGGTGATCACCGGCACCGACGCCGAACGCCAAGGTCGTTTGCTTCAATTCTTGTCGACCACCTTCGACGAGCGACGCAAGCTCCCTTCCTCGACGGGCGAACAGCCGCTCATCGTCGTCGCCATCGACGGGGTTGGATCGTTTTGTGAGAGCAACGACGTCGAGCCCACTTCTTCAAACTCCGACCTGCTCAAGCGCATTGGACGAGACGGCCCATCCGTTGGCATATACCTACTTCTTGGAGCGGGTTCTCGCGCCGAACTTCCCCGTGAGCTCCGCCAGACGGTCACGTCGACCGTGGTCCTCGAACAAGCCGACGACCGCGCATACATCGACCTTGGAGTTTCGACGAAGGGACTACCGACTTTTGTGCCAGGTCGCGCCCTCATGGGAAGCAAGCCGTTTGTTTCGCAGGTCATCGATTGGGAGCCCATGGTCGATATCGGTGAGATCAAACTCCGCGAGAGCGTGCCGCCGCCTGAGATCTCGCCGCTCAGCACGCACGTGCCAATCACCGATCTAGCAGCAGCGACCCTCAGCCCCGACTTCTCAATCCCTATCGGCATCTTTGACGCGTCCCGCGACGGAGCCAACCTCATCATCCGTTCATCGGAGCACGCACTGATCGCCGGGCCGAGCCGAAGCGGACGCAGCAACGCTCTCACCGTGATCGCCAGCCAACTACGCAGAGCCGACGATGGTCTAGTTCTCGTTGGGATCTGTCCGACTAGTGCGTCCAATTCGTTCTCCGAAGAGGTGTTCGACGCCGGCGGGACGCTCGGCGAACTGGAACACCTGATCGAGCTGGCGGTCGACGAAGAGCCGGGAGGCGAGCGCTGGGTGTTCTTCGTCGATGACGCCGATCGAATCGAACTTACCGAAGGCCCTCTCTTCGATCTGGCGCGATCGCCACAGCCAAACGTCACGATCATTGCAACGATTCGTTCTTCGTTCGCTCGCCAGACATACGGGCACTGGACGCGATTTATTCGATCGGCAGGCACCGGCATTCTCCTCGAACCAGACCCTGCCAACGACGGCGAACTCTTTGGGGTACGACTGCCACGGCAACGACTCGCCGCGGTGCCAGGTCGTGGCTATCTCATCTCGGGTGGCGAAGCGGCGGTGCTACAAATAGCGATGGCCAACGGGATCGACGACGGGCCCGACGGCTCGACCGATGGACAAGTGCCAGCCCTAGACGAAGAGGAATAACGGGCGAACGGGCCAGCGTTGCCTATTAGCGGTCGATCTGAAACTTCCGCTACGGTAACTGGTCTGCGGGCGTCGACGTCGACCTCGTTTTAGGAGGGTTCCAGTGGCATCGGTAGTGCTCGAGAAGATTGACAAGATCTATCCGAACGGCTTTCACGCGGTTCACGGACTCGATCTTGACATCGTCGACAACGAGTTCCTCGTTCTCGTCGGCCCGTCAGGTTGTGGCAAATCCACCGCACTGCGGATGATTGCGGGCCTCGAAGAGATCTCCGGTGGCACCCTCAAGATCGGTGACACCGTCGTCAACGACGTCGCACCCAAAGATCGCGACATCGCGATGGTGTTTCAGAACTATGCCCTCTACCCGCACATGACCGTGGCCGACAACATTGGCTTCTCGCTCAAACTGGCCAAGGTGCCAAAGGCCGAGATGGAAGAGCGGATTCAAAACGCCGCTCAGATCCTCGAGCTCGAGGACTACCTCGATCGTAAGCCGGGTCAGCTTTCCGGTGGTCAGCGTCAGCGCGTTGCGATGGGTCGGGCAATCGTGCGCCAGCCGTCGGCATTCCTTATGGACGAACCGCTGTCGAACCTCGACGCGAAGTTGCGTGTGCAGATGCGCGCCGAGATCGCTCGGCTCCAGCGTGAGCTTGGCGTGACGACCGTCTATGTCACCCACGACCAGGTTGAGGCAATGACCATGGGTGATCGAGTTGCGGTACTCAAGGATGGTTACCTCCAGCAGGTCGACACTCCACAGAACTTGTACGACCATCCGGCAAACATCTTTGTCGCAGCGTTTATTGGTTCGCCCTCGATGAACATCTACGAAGCCAGCCTTGGTCAGCTGAACGAGGATGGAGCGCCCTTGCAGCTCGGAAGCATCACATTGCAGATCCCGCGATCGGTCTTTGACGCACGGCCAGAGTTGCAATCTCACTGTGGCGGGCCAATCTCAGCTGGCATCCGGCCAGAAGACATCGAAGATGCCGCTCTCAAGCCAGATCACCCGCAGGACCAGCGATTCACTTCAGAGGTCATGCTGCTCGAGTCGCTCGGCTCGGAGATCATGGTGCACTTCACCATCGACGCAAAGGCAGCTGTCACCGGCGACCCGGACGCGTTTGAAGAAGTTGGCACTGGTGAAGGGACCAGCTGTGTTGCACGCTTTAGCCCTCGCAGCCAGGTTCGACTTGCCGAGGTGGCCGAAGTTGCCGTCGATGCCGAACGCATTCACTTCTTCGATCACAAAACAGGCCTCGCTCTCTGAGCCTCAACGTCGATAGAGCTTCGCTCTAATTTTATCGACGCCGATCCTCAG
>CAZHUR010000003.1:0-11202 GCA_964535395.1 uncultured Acidimicrobiales bacterium | reverse complement strand
CTTTGTCGCGCTTGCGCGATGGGTATTCTCGTGACACAGTAGATATTGAAAGTTAATGAAATATAGTGAAAGGTACAAATATGAGTCCAGCATTTATTGGTGGCAATCTCGACTCGATCGAACAAGCAGCGTCCCGCCTCGATCAGACGGCCAGCAAAGCGCTCGACACGAGCGCACAGACCGACGCGGCAGCCGAACGTCTGCTGGCGGCGATCGATGATGCCATGGCAACACTGTTGGCTCGATTTAACGATGTAGCCGGTGAGATGACCTCTGAAATCTCGCAGTCACACGCACAGCTCGAAGGTTCCGACTGGCAGGGCACGTCTCGGGAGAATGCCCTGGCGATCAAGAATGAACTGCAGGGACAGGTCAACTCCATCTTGGAGTCGGCAACAACGAGTCTGCAGACAGAACGAGATGGCTTTCACAACCGAGCTGAGGCCCTCGTGGCAAGCGTGCGACAAGACTTTGGTGCTGTCATGACCAACGTCGATGCGGAGTACCAGAACCTGGCGCTCGCATCTCGTCGAACTCGCGACAACCTGCTCGCTGCCGACCAAACGATTCGTATGGGATAATTGCATCACACGTTAACTAGATGATCGGGTCGATACGACGCCCAGCGCGCAGCGTGCTACGTTGGCTCATCCACACGTCAGGCATCACAAGGGGGAAGCCGTGGCCGTCGTCGAAGAACGTGTTCCTACGCCATCACTTGGACAAGGAGCGCGCACTGTTGCTTCGCTAGCTCGCAACTGGGCTCAGACCGATCCGGGGCACACTGCCTTTCGCGAAAAGGACTACGGGATCTGGAAAGAGTTCTCTTGGGCAGACACCTGGGAGATGATCGAGCTTGCTGGACACGGACTCCTGGCATTGGGCGTCGAGGTCGGTGACCGGGTCACAATCCATGCCGAGGACCGACCCGAATGGGTCATCCTCGATCTCGCCACGGTGGCAATTCGCGGAATCACGGTCGGGCTGTATCCCACGAACCCGGCTCCCGAGGTCGAGTACATGCTGGTCGACTCCGGCGCTGTCGTACACCTCGTCGAAGATCAAGAACAGGTCGACAAGATCTTCGAAATCGACCCGGCCAAGATTCCAAGCGTTCGCAACATTCTCTATCTCGAGCCGCGCGGCTTTTCTGGCTTCGAAGACGAACGCTTGATGTTCTGGGAAGCCTTTCTTGAGTTAGGTCGCAAGCATCGCCAAGAAAATCCGGGTGCGGTGGCTGAGCGAATGGCCGAAGCCAAAGATGACGACGTGATGACCCTCGTCTACACCTCGGGCACCACCGGTCCACCCAAGGGCGCAATGCTCACCAACCTCAACTCGATGTTTGCCATGGAAAAGATCATCGACGAAAAGGACGCGTACCCAGATAAGACCGCTCCAAACAAGAAGGACGAGATCCTCACGTACCTGCCGCTCTGTCATGTGGCCGAACGGATCTTCTCCACGTGGACGATGCTCGCTGGCGGACCCACGTTGAATTTCGCCGAATCGATCGAGACCGTGGCAACGAACCTTCGAGAAGTTCAGCCAACGCTGTTCTTTGCTGTACCCCGAATCTGGGAACGCCTTCATGCTGGCGTGCAGATTCGAGGCGGCGACTCTTCACCGTTCAAGAAGATGTGGCTCGGCACGGGCATGAAGGCAGCGAATTACATCGGCAAGGCCAAAGTCGACAACGGCGGTAGCCACACCGTGGCCAGCCGTGCGTTGCACATGATCTTCTATCCACTCGTCTTCCGAGCGCTTCAAGAACGCGTTGGGCTGCGACATTGTCGCCGAGCATCGAGCGGCGCTGCGCCGATTGCGCCAGAGGTGCTGCAGTTTTTCATGGGCATCGGCATCGAGGTATACGAGCTCTACGGCATGACCGAGAACTCCGCTGTCGCCACTTGCAACTACCCGGGTCGCCTCAAGCTCGGAACCGTCGGCGAGCCATATCCAGGCACAGAACTTCGCATTGATGAAGACACCGGTGAAATCCAGACCAAGCATCCAGGCGTGTTCGCCGGATACTGGAACAAGCCTGAAAAGACCGCCGAGACAATGACCGAAGACGGATGGCTTCGCACCGGCGACGTCGGCGAGTGGGTCGACGGCACCCACGTCAAGATCGTCGACCGCATGAAGGACATCATCATCACCTCGGGCGGCAAGAACATTTCTCCCTCCGAGATCGAGAACAGCCTGAAGGCCTCACCGTTCATCAAAGAGGTCATGGTCGTCGGCGACGGTCGGAAGTACCTGACCGCACTCGTCGGCATCGAACTCGACACCGTCGGAAACTGGGCGCTGCGTCGCAATATCCCCTACACCACCTACCGCGACCTCACCGAGAAGACCGAGGTGCTCGAACTCGTGCAAAAAATCGTCGACGAAACAAACGAGAAGTTTGCTCGAGTCGAGGGCATCAAGAAGTTCGCGATGATCCCCAAAGAACTCGATCACGAAGATGGCGAGCTCACCGCAACACAGAAACTCAAGCGGTCGGCGATGATCGACCTGTTCGGCGACCTCGTGGAGTCCATGTACTAATGGTGAAAAACACCCCACTAGGAAATCTTTCCCCAGCGATGCTCTTTGTGGTCGGGCTTTCAACGGCGTTCGTCATCTTCATCGTGATCCAGGTCTTTAACGACCCGTCGATCCTGTTGCAGACGGTCTCTGCGTCGCTTGGCTTGGGTGCGGTCTATTCGATCATTGCGCTCGGCTTTGTCTTGATCTTCAAGGCAACCCAAACCATCAACTTTGCCCAAGGCTCCTTGGCTGTTGCCGGAGCGTTGTTCCTGTCCTTCTCAGTCGCTGACGGGCACATCCCGTTCACGACGATCGCAAACCCGCTGCTGAGCATCGGTGGACCAAGTTGGGTGCCGTGGGTTCTCAGCTTGTTAATGGCTCTGATCTTTTCGGCCATTCTGGGCGCTGTCGTCGAACGAATCGCAATTCGGCCAATGGTTGGCCAGCCGTTGTTCTCGGTCGCTGTGATCACGCTCGGTCTCGAGTTCATCTTGCGCACCTTGAACAACGACACGTCAGAGACCGAGTTCCGCTCGCTCGAAGTCCCATGGGGCATTGGTGGGTTCAGCATCGGCGAGGCGTTCATCAACTGGAGCTACATCGTTTCGATCTTTCTTGCTGTCGTGAGCTTCATCGCCGTCTACTTCTTCTACCGGAGCCGCCTTGGCATTGCGATGCGAGCTGTTGCGTTCGATCAAGAGGCAGCCATGGCCCAAGGCATTGATGTTGGCAAGGTGTTTGCCATTGCATGGATTGCGGGGTCCATGCTCGCAGCGCTCGGCGGAATCATGGGATCGCAACCTCCGGTACGACAAACCGGGGCAATCGATCCTCAAACCGCCAACATTGCGTTTCGAGCACTTCCCGCTGTGGTCCTCGGCGGACTCGACTCGGCTACCGGAGCGCTTCTTGGCGGTCTGATCGTCGGCTTCGCAGAAATATTCGCAGGTCAGTACTTGTCGAGCTTCGCCTCCACAATCGGTGCTGGCTATCCGTTGGTCATCCCATATGTCGTGATGCTCGTTGGGCTGGTGGTTCGCCCACACGGAATTTACGGCACTCCCGAGATTCGGAGGGTGTGACATGTACCGTCGTCCAAAGCTGTACACCTCCTATGACCAAGAGGCTCAAATGTTGCCGACCTGGACCCAAAAGGGTCTGGCCGGGGCGCTTATCGCTATCTTGTTTCTCCTCCCGTTCAACATTCCCGTCATCACCGATCCAATCCCCGGTCTTGGGTGGGTGCCGCTCATTGGAGACGGCATCCCGGTTGTCCGCTTCTTGGGCGACGGCGAGTGGATCCGTCTGACAAGCCAGGTACTCGTCCTGACGATCGCTGCGCTTGGTTTGAACCTCCTGAGCGGAGTCGCGGGCCAAGTGTCGCTCGGGCACGCTTTCTTTATGGGGGTTGGAGCATGCACTGCTGCATATCTCGGTGGCGAAGCGAACAGCCAGGTGTGGGGCCATAGCCTCCCGATTTGGATATGGCTTCCCGGTGCGGGCGTTGCGGCTGCGCTCGTTGGAATCTTGGTGTCACCAGTGGCGGTGAGGGTGCGTGGAATCTATCTCGCCATCGTGACCCTCGGCCTGGTGTTTGTCGGGATCCACCTCGGCAACATGTCCTTTGGCCGACGAATCGCTGGTCCTCCCTCGCTCGGCCGCAGCTTTCAAGAAATTGACATTCGCATCTGGAGGGAAGAGGAACCGCTTATCGACATGAGCAGTGACGGTCGTTGGCTGTTCTTTGATGTCACCGAAGAACAAAAGCGCTATCTGTTCTTCCTCGTCATCGCCATTGCCTTCACCCTCCTTGCAAAGAACCTGGTTCGAACACGCACCGGTCGAGCGTGGCAGGCAATCCGAGACCGCGACATCGCCGCAGAGGTGATGGGCGTCCCAGACTTCAAATCAAAGCTCGAAGCGTTCGCTATTTCCTCCTTCTTTGCCGGCATTGCCGGTGCGTTGGCCGTCGCCCTTAACGGACAGCTCTTGTCTGATGAGTTCGATCTGTTCTTCTCGGTCGAGTTCATCGCGATTCTCTTGATCGGCGGAGCAGGTACAACGTCGGGCGCTCTCATCGGCACCTTTTTCGTGGTGATGATCCCGCGCTTTGTTGAGGAGTTCACCCGATGGCTCGCTGACGCCGAGGGCGGCATCTCCGGAGCCGTGTCGAACGCGGTCTTGACCGGCGGTTCGGGAGACTTCGGATTCGTATCGAGCGGCATCGAGTCTCAAGGCTGGCCATTGAGTGTCGCCGACTGGAACGTGGTGCTGTTCGGCGTGTTGATCATCGTGTTCTTGATCTTCGAGCCGCTCGGCCTGTTCGGTATTTGGATCAAGATCCGGAACTACTGGAAGGGCTGGCCGTTCAGTTATTAACTTCCACTCGAGGCGGGAACAAGTGCGTAAGCAAGCTATGAGAGCAATACAGGGTCCTAGGAGGGAACCAAAACATGAACAAACTAATGAGACTATTGGCGTTACTACTGGTGCTGGCCATGGTGGCTGCTGCATGCGGTAGCTCTGGCGACACCGCTGCAGGTGGCGATGACGACACCGAAGCCGAAGATGACGGCGGCGAAGCTGAAGATGACGGCGGCGGCGACGATGGCGAAGATGACGGCGGCGAAGCTGAAGATGACGGCGGCGGCGACGGCGAACTCGTGACCGGTCCTGGTGTCACCGACGAGGAGATCCAGATTGGCTTCTTGTCCGACCTCACCGGCATCTTTGCAGGCCTCACCGTGCCAATTACCGACGGAAACGCCGCGTACTTCGAACGTCTCAATGAAAACGGTGGGGTTGCCGGACGCGATGTCAGCCCTGTCACGCTCGACACCGCCTATGACGTGCCAACACATCAGCAGCACTACGACACCGTTTCTGGTGAGGGTGCAGATGCCGTTGCGATGATCGGCATGTCGGTTGGTTCACCACACACTGCCTCGATCCGTGAAGACCTGCTCGACGACGACCTTGCCGCAATCCCTGTGTCCTGGAACTCAAGCTGGGCTGCAGAAAATGGATCGAACGTCCTCGAGTGGGGTGTCAACTACTGCGTCGAGGCAATGAACGGTGTTGACTACCTCGCACAAACCTTTGACGGCGCAACACTGGCTGTCGTGAGCTTCCCTGGCGACTACGGCGAAGACGGAGCGCTCGGCGCAAAGATGGCTGCTGAAGCACTCGGAATCGAAGTCGTCTACGACGGACAGGCCGCAGTTGTACCTGGAGCCGATCAGACTCCTGTCATCAGCGAAATTGTTGAGTCCGGTGCAGACCTCGTGTTTGCAACCGTGAACCCGGCAACTCTTGCGGAGCTCATGGGTGGCGCTGCTCAGGCTGGCTTCACCGGCCAGTGGGCTGGCAACGGTCCGAGCTTCAGCCCGCTCCTGCTCGCTACCGAGGCTGCTCCGCTTCTCGACTCGAGCTACACCCACCTGTCTCCTAACGCGAGCTTCGGCTCCGAAGGTGAAGGCGCAGCTGACATTCGCGAGCTCATGCGTGAATTCCGTCCAGACGCACCGTTCCTTAGCGTCTACGCAATCAGCTGGATCCAGGGCGAGATCGTGCGCCAGAGCCTCGAAGCAGCAGCCGAGAGCGGTGACCTGACACGTGCAGGTATCCTCGCTGCATCTCAGTCGATCACCTTCGATATGCAAGGTGTTATCCCTGACTTCAGCTACGCGGGTGATGCGAACGAAAACTTGACCCGCTCGAGCTACATCTTCGATGTGACCCTCGATACGTTCAACCCTGAGGCCACGGTGCTCGACGATGAAGGCGAGGGCATCACATTGATCGACCCTGCCTACACCTCGTCGGTTGCTGAAGGCTTCGAGTACGAGCCTTGCTTCGGTATCTAACCAAGTAGTAGCAGTACTCAAATATTGACTCTCAGGTTGCGGCGGTCTGCCCAGGTGGGCCGCCGCAACCACGAGAAGAAAAGACGGATGCCGTGCTCGAATTGTCAAACATAGAAGTCGTCTATAACGACGTGATCCTCGTACTCCGCGGATTGAGCATCGAGGTACCTGACGACCAAATCGTGGCCTTGCTCGGAGCCAACGGCGCCGGGAAGACCACAACGTTGCGTGCGATCTCAGGACTGCTCTCGGTCCATGAAGGAAGCATCACCAAAGGCACGATTACCTACAACGGAGAACGCGTCGATAGCCAAAAGCCGTCCGAAATCGTACAAACCGGTATTACCCAGGTCATGGAAGGGCGACGCGTGTTCGCCGAACTCACGATCGATGAGAACCTTCGAACGGGAGCGTTTACCAACAAGGACAAGGCCTCGATCGAAGAGGCCTACGACAAGACCATGGAGCTGTTTCCAGTCCTGAAGGATCGTCGCTCTCAGACCGCTGGCTATCTCTCTGGCGGCGAACAGCAGATGCTCGCAATCGGCCGAGCAATGATGGCCAACCCGCAGCTGCTCATTCTCGACGAACCATCGCTGGGTCTTGCACCGCTGCTCGTAGAACAGATTCGCGACATCGTCGTCGACATCAACAAATCCGGTGTGAGCGTGTTGCTCATCGAGCAGAACGCCGCAATGGCCCTCTCGATAGCCGACTATGGCTACATCATGGAAAACGGCAAAATCGTCCTCGATGGCGAGGCTGAAAAGCTCCGAAATGACGAGGACGTCCAGGAGTTCTACCTTGGACTACACACAGACGAATCTGGCGAACGCAAGAGCTTCCGCGACGTCAAACACTACAAGCGCCGCAAGCGCTGGTTGTCTTAGAACGAAGAGCCGGGGAGACCAATGGCAGAGCACTTACTAGAGGTTGAGAATATCACCCTCCGTTTCGGTGGCGTGACGGCGATCAACGATGTGTCGTTCCACGTAGACGATGGCGAACTCTTCTCGATCATCGGCCCGAACGGCGCTGGCAAGACCTCGATCTTCAACACCTTGTCGCAGGTCTATCGACCCCAAGAAGGCGAGATCCGCTGGCAGGGCGAATCGATCATGGGCGTGCGCCCCGACAAGGTCGCCGAACTCGGCATCGCCCGCACCTTCCAGAACATCGAACTGTTCGCCAACATGACCGTGATCGACAACCTGTTGACCGGTCGCCACGTCCGAATGAAGAGCTCGTGGCTGGCCGGAGCACTCTGGTACGGCCCAGCCAAAAAGGAGGAGATGGAGAATCGGCGCAGAGTCGAAGACATCATCGACTTCCTCGAGATCGAGCAGTATCGAAAGCTACCGGTCGCACTGCTGCCCTACGGCATTCAAAAGCGCGTCGAGCTCGGGCGAGCTCTCGCAATGGACCCTGTTCTGCTGCTGCTCGATGAGCCGGTTGCGGGCATGAACCAGGAAGAAACCGAAGATATGGCTCGGTTCATCCTCGACATCCGCCGCGAGCTCGGTATTGCCATGATCATGGTCGAACACGACATGGGACTCGTTATGGATATCGCCGACCGAATCCTCGTATTGGACTTCGGACAACAAATCGCCGAAGGTTACCCAGACGACATCCAAAAGAACCCCGATGTAATCGCCGCCTACCTCGGCGGAGAGCTTTCCGCCTAGCGAGCGAGCGGCTCCGCCGCGATTTTCGCCCGCAATTCGGAAAGCCTGTTATCCCCCTGAAGGGGAGTGACAGTCCAGCCCCCTGAAGGGGAGTCCAGGCTTTACCCCTGAGGCAGGGTCTGGCCTACCATGTCGTCCGTGACCGCTCTTGATCTCGAACTGTTGGCTTCTGCTGCTTTGGACGGAGAGTTGATCAGCGACGCTGATGCTGAGCGGATCTTGCTCGATCCTGACATTGAGCTGCTCGACTTGGTCAATGCAGCCTTTCGGATTCGGCGTGCTCGGTGGGGCAAGAAGGTTCAGGTTCACATCCTGAATAACGCCGCCAATGGCAAGTGCCCTGAAGACTGTTCGTATTGCACACAGGGCAAGAACTCCTCGGTGCCGATCGAGGAGTACTCGATGAAGACGCCCGAAGAGATCATGGAGGAAGCTCGCCTTGCCTATGCGAACGGGGCGTTCCGCTACTGCATGGTGTTCTCGGGGCGTGGGCCGTCTACAGCCCGGACAGCTGAACTTGCTCAGCTCGTGAGAGATATCAAAGCAACGTATCCACTCGAGGTATGTGTATCGGCCGGGTTGCTCGACGATGACAAGGCCGAGGTACTTGCTGATGCAGGTCTCGACCGGTTGAACCACAACCTCAACACCTCCGAGGAGCACTACGCCGAGATTTGCACCACACACACGTACCAGGACCGCATCAACACACTGAGGGCCGCGAAACGCAACGGTATCGAGATGTGCTCAGGTCTGATTGCGGGTATGGGTGAACCCGCGAGCGACCTGGTCGAGATTGCTCAGACATTGCGCAGCCTTGAAGCAGAATCGATTCCGGTCAACTTCTTGTTGCCATTCGAAGGCAACGATCTCGTCGAACCTGTTGGACTGACTCCCGAGTACTGCCTGCGGGTGTTGTCGATGTTCCGGTTCGTGAACCCAACGGCCGAAATCCGTATTGCGGCAGGTCGCGAGTTTCACCTTCGCTCACTCGAACCGCTCGCGCTGTATCCAGCGAACTCGCTGTTCTTGGAGGGCTATCTCAATGCGAAGGGTTCGGCATCAAACCGTACGTACCAGATGATCATCGACGCTGGGTTCGAGATCGTCAGCGAATTCTCGGCTGAAGCACTGGTCGATCAAACGATCATCGCGACCGTCGAACAGCCCGTTGAGGTCGGCGGCAAGTCTGTCGTGAAGACCCTCGAAGAGCTGACGAAGGGCCAGCGAACTTCCTAAGTAGTGGTGCTAGCTGGCGGGGATCGCGTAGGTGACAGTCGCATGGGCAACCGGCTTATCGGGCTCGTGAGCCATGGTCATGATGACGTCGCCGAACATGGTGGTTCGGCCTCTTTTGATTTGGTGAGCCCGTGCGATCACGTCACCGCCAACCGCTGGACGTAGAAAGCTGATGTTGAGATTCGTGGTGACCGCCATTGGGGTGACGCCTTCGGTTGTCCACACAAGAACCCAGCCACAAAGGTCGGCAATCGAAAAGAGTGTCGGCCCCGATACGTAGCCGCCCGGCCGAAGGCGCTCTGGTTGGTGGATCCAACGGATCCGCACTTCGTCGGAGGTGGTCTCTTCAACCTTCAGTGTCCCAGCGTCATGGAACCCGCCCAGGCTTGCGAGATAGTCGTGCACTTCCTCGGGTCTAACTTTCGACTCCATTTTTGGCTCCTAGCGATCGACGTTGACGGTTCGGGTCTTGCCGCGAAAGTGAGCAACGGCCTCTTCAGCGCCGTTATACACGGTGACGTCCACGAGGGTTGACCGTCCCCAACGATCTGTTGCCTTACCGACGGCGGTCAGTGTGTCGCCCACGATTCCTGGGCGCACGAAGTCGACAGACGCGTTTGCGGCAAAGGCCACCTGACCCTCCGGCAATTCTGAATTCGTCACGCGGTCAAAGACGGCGTCGCCGAGCAAGAACACGATGCCTCCGTGGCAGACACCGTGACTGTTGACATCGTCTGAGGAGACGGTCATCGAAGCAGTCCACGAGCCGTCTGGTCGTCGCTCACAGGAGATTCCAAGTCGATCGACGGCGGGGTCGGGGGTGGACATGTGGCGAGCCTAGTCTGTGCTCATGTTCATTAACGGAGCGTGGAAAGAAGCCATCTCGGGAAAGATCTTCGAGACGACCAACCCGGCAACGGGGGAGAGCCTTGGCTCGGTGCCCGACGGTTCGATGGCCGACGCTGAGGCAGCGGTTGCTGCTGCCTCGTCAGCGTTTGTGAGTTGGTCGCAGACGACCTCGTATGAACGCGCCGACATTTTGATGAACGCGTGGCGGCTCATGGGCGAACGGTCTAACGAACTGGCTGCACTGATGACAGCCGAACAGGGCAAGCCGCTGCGGGCTTCGAAGGCAGAGGTGGCATATGGCGCAGACTTCATCCGGTGGTTCGCCGAAGAAGCCAGGCGACTAAACGGGGAATGGCTGCCGTCTTCTCGTCCGAACCAGCGGTTCCTTTCTATTCAGGCACCCGCCGGGGTAGTAGGCGCGATCACGCCATGGAACTATCCCATGTCGATGTTGACTCGCAAGATGGCCCCGGCGCTCGCAGCAGGTTGCACGATCGTGCTCAAGCCTGCTGAAGCAACACCGCTGAACGCTCGAGCAATCTTTGAGATCTTCGCCGATGCTGGCGTGCCCGATGGCGTGATCAACCTGGTAACCACCTCAGACCCAGCGCCGGTCGGTGAGGTGCTCACCTCCGATCCGCGAGTGGCCAAGCTCACCTTCACCGGTTCGACTGCGGTCGGACGTCTTCTCGCAGGCGCGGCTGGATCGAACCTGAAGCGAGTGTCTGTCGAACTTGGCGGACACGCACCGTTCATCGTCATGCCCGACGCCGATCCGGTTCACGCCGCTAAGGGAGCGTCAGCGCTCAAGTTCTTGAATGCCGGCCAGGCGTGCATCAGCCCCAACCGGCTCTACGTTCCACGTGACAAGGTCGACGCGTTCACAGAGACGATGGCCGAACGCGTCGGCCGTATCAAGACCGGGAACGGAGCGGAGGATGGCATTGGCTGTGGTCCGCTCGTCAGCGAGGCAGCCGTCGCCAAGGTCGAGACTCAGGTAGACGATGCTGTCGGGAAGGGCGCGA
>CAZHUR010000002.1:0-21116 GCA_964535395.1 uncultured Acidimicrobiales bacterium | reverse complement strand
GTATCTCAAACAAACTGGCCATCTATTGGCCAGTTTGTTTGAGATACTGGAAGCTATGCGCGCTGACCGACTGATCACTTTGTTGCTACTTCTCCAGACGCGCCCGAAGGTCACGGCTGCCGAGGTGGCTCGAGAGCTGGAGATTTCCGAACGAACGGCACGCAGGGACCTCGAAGCTCTTCAAATCAGCGGAGTGCCCATCTACTCAACATCAGGTCGTGGTGGCGGCTGGCAACTACTCGGTGGCGCCAAGACCGATCTCAGCGGATTGTCTGCCGATGAGGCGCGCGCGTTGTTCCTGGCGGCCGGTCCAGCTCTCGACCGTGCACCAGAGCTGAAGTCCGCCATGCGAAAGTTGGCGGGTGCGCTGCCCGAGACGTTTCGAGCACAGTCCGACGCAGCAGCAACGGCTATCAAGGTCGACCCGAAGGGATGGGGCCGGGTCGAAGACCCCTTCACCCCGACCCATCTAGACACGCTGACCAACGCTGTGATCTCTGGCCACCAGGTCGAACTCGATTACGACAGCCCACGAACTGGTACATCGACACGTACGGTCAGTCCGCTCGGCCTCGTAACGAAGCGCAACGTTTGGTATCTCGTGGCCAACACGACCAAGGGACTGCGCACCTTTCGGGTGGCTCGGGTACAAAGCGCCACCCCACTCGATTCGCCCGTCGACCGACCCGACGACTTCGACCTCGAGGCCCAGTGGGAACGCATCATCACCGAAATCGAAACCATGCGAACGACGCTGGTGGTTGAAGTAATCGCCCAACGTCACATCGTGAACGCGCTTCGCTACCAATTCGCCGGACGTGTAGAACTTGGAAAAGAGCTCAGCGACGGGCGACAGACGTTGACCCTCGCCGATAACGGAGTACGCCCCCTGGCCGCGCAACTTGCATGTCACGGTGGAGCTCTCGAAGTCATCGATCCATCGCCCGAGCTGCGGGCAGAGTTTGGTCGGATCGCCGGTGAACTGGCCGAGGTGTGGCTCTAATAAACGACCTACACGTACAGCCGCGGTATGCGCTTGCTGAGACCGCACACGACCTCATAAGAGATCGTGTCGAGTTCTGCGGCGATACTGCTGACCAAAATCTCAGTCGTTCCCTGGCGGCCGATAACAACCACTTCGTCGCCCACCGCAACCTCAGCATCGGGTCCCACGTCGATCATCATCTGATCCATCGTGACAACACCAACGATCGGGTGATGCGTACCGCCGATCAGCACCGTGCCTCCCCGAAAGGCGCGGTCCCGGCGGATGCCATCGGCATAACCAATCGGCACGGTTGCGATCGTGGTGTCACGATTCGACGTCCAGTGGTGTCCGTAGCCCACCGGCGTTCCCGCAGCGATCTTCTTCACGAAGGACACCTCGGACTGAACCGATAGCGCTGGTTGTAATTCGACGACGTCAGCCAACGCATCGTCGGGCGCTATGCCGTAAATCGAGATTCCGTAACGGACCATCATCGGTGGGCCCGCAGCCGAGGCTTGGCCGGTGATTGCTGTTGCCGAGTTGGCAACGTGAACACCCATCCCGCCAGCGACCAGGTCTCCCACCGCTCCACCGAATTGTTCGAGCTGAGCGGCGGTAAAGGGGTTGTCGGGTTCGTCGGCGACCGGGCAGTGTGTCCACACAGCGGTCAGTGAGATGTTCTGACGTTCAGTCGCAGAGTCGACGAACTGGGTTATCTCGTCGACTTGCACTCCAACTCTGCCCATACCCGAGTCGACGCCCAAGTGCGCTTCGGCCACGACTCCAGCATCGCCAGCCGCCGAGTCGAGTGCGTCCAAGCCGGCCTGTGAGTAGATCGTCGGAGTCAGCTTTTGGCCGACCACCACGTCCATCGCTCCGATGGGGGGCTCGGACAGAATGAGGATCGGGCAAGACAGGCCAGCGTCGCGAAGCTCGACACCTTCCTCGACGAGAGCGACCGCCAACCATGTCGCTCCGCCTTTCAGAGCAGCCTGAGCTGACTGGACGGCTCCGTGTCCGTATCCGTCGGCCTTCACCACCGCACAGATGGGGGTAGGTGAAACGATCGCGGCGAGTGTCCGGACGTTCTTGGCTATGGCTGCGAGCTCGACGATGCACGATGTAGGCCTCATTCGGGCCAAGGTTACCGAGATAGCCCGGTACGATCGTGCCGGTGGAGCTCATTCTCATTCGACACGGCCGCCCAGAGCGCATCGACCACGACCCCAGCGGAGCCGATCCGGCGCTCACCCAGCTAGGCCATCGCCAGGCTGCCGGCATGGCGGCGTTTCTGGCCAAGGAAGAAGTAGACGCCTTGTACGTGAGCCCACAACGGCGAGCGATCGAAACAGCAGAGCCGCTCGCCGCAGCGTTGGGCCACACGCCAACGATCGTGCCTGGCATTGCCGAGTTCGATCTTGGTCATCACCATTACATCCCTGGAGAGGAACGTGCGCCGCTGAGCAAAGAGGAACTCGCCGACCTCGTAGCTTCAGCGACCCGGCCAGACTTCTTGGAGCGAGTGCGAGAATCAACAGACCAGATCATCAACGATCATCCGGGCGAGCGAGTCGCCGCGGTATGCCATGGCGGAGTGATCTCGATCATCTTGAATGACATCTTGGGGATGCCGATCGAGACGTACCACAACTCGTTCTACACAGCGGTCACGCGAGTCCGGGCCTCTCGCGATGGTCGCCGGTCGATGGTCTCGTTCAATGAGTCGCATTGGCTGCGCGATCTCTCGTGAACAATTCTGATCGACCCACTCTCATCATCGGAGCAGGCCTTGCTGGACTTACAGCAGCACGAGAACTGACGAGAGTTGGTCATCGCGTCCACGTAGTCGACAAGGGACGTGGAGTCGGCGGGCGCATGGCAACGCGTCGCATGGGTGATGCACGGCTCGACCATGGCGCACAGTTCTTCACGGTTCGAGGTGAAGACTTCCGTTCGACCATCGACGACGCCATCAACGCAGGAGTGGTCGGCGTCTGGTGCCACGGGTTTGGCGAAGAGGACGGATACCCCCGCTATTACTGCCCTGCCGGCATGACCGGGCTTGCGAAGTGGCTGGCCGAGGCGGTCGTGGCGAGCGGCGGAACGATCGAAACTTCCAGTCGCGTTTCAAAGATCTCCGCCGGTGATTCCGGCGTGCACCTCGACCTCGAGTCGGAAGACTCTCTCTCGTCAGACACCCTCATCGTCACCTCACCGGTCCCTCAAACCTTGGAACTATTCGACAGCGGAAACCTCACCCTTGCTCCAGAGCAGCGCTCCGCACTCGAAGCTCTGCAATTCCATCGCACGATCGCCTTGCTCGTTCATCTCGACCACGCGCCGAACATCGCCCCTCCAGGAGGCATCCAAACCCCGGCGGACACGTTTAGTTTCATCGGAGACAATTTCCAGAAAGGCGTTAGCGCCGAACAGGCTGTCACCTTTCACCTGAACAATCAGCTGTCGCTCGAACGTTGGGACGAAGACTCCGACGCACTTCGCGCCGACCTGATCGCCTTGGCCGAACCTTGGATTGGTACGGCATCGATTCTCGAATCCCAACTTCACAAGTGGAAGTACGCGGGGCCGGTTGCTCCATACCCCGATAGGACCATGGTGATACCCCAGCAACACGCCACGGTCGTTCTAGCCGGTGCTGCATTCGGCGGCCCGAAGGTGGAAGGTGCGTTCAACTCGGGTTTGGCTGCCGCCCGCGAGCTGTTGTCAATGACTAGCCCTTGAGCCGCTTTGACATGGTGATCACATTCGTGAGCAACGGCAGATCGAAGTCGACCACTACAGGCACGTGCTCTTCGACTTGAACCGATTCGAACCATGCGTCTGGAGAGCCGACCTGAACGCGCTTGAGCGCTGGCAACCACTCGGTGGGGATAAAGCAATAGTCGGTGTGGTGTCGAGCAGTAACCCCTGCCACCTCTGCACGAAAGCGCGTTGGCTGTTCTCTTGGGTCTCCGTGTTCGAGGCCGCTGTAGCTGTGGTACGCACTCACAAACCCTTGCGCATCGAGCAACGCAATGAGCTCGAGCATGTCCCAATTGGGATCGTTGCGATGAAAGATCGGGTTGTTGTTGAAATCGCCTGCGATCACGATCTGTTCTTCGAGTAGCTTCCTATACAGCCGCATCATCTGAATTGGTTGGGATGCCTGCGGTTTGGTCTTGAACTTGACCTGTGCCTTGTCGTTCATTGCCCATACCGCGAGAAGTTCGTGGGAGACCGGGCCGTTGACCGACACCGGAGCAATCCACTCGAGTCGCTGATCCCACTTACCGCCGTTCAGCTTGGCGAACGTTGGCTCGAACGAGATCACGCCGAGCCCCCGATGGGGGTGCCGGCCCACCCATGCCATCCCGGAATGATCGCCACACCCGTTCTTGAGGAGACGAACCTCATTGCCCGAACGAGCCGTCACGACGACATCAGCCTCGAGCGCCAGGATGTCCTCATAGCGGGTTTCGATCGATGGCCCGACCGTCCACACCACCACGCGGTACACACCCGCGCCTCTGGACTCGATGTCGGAACTAGCGGGCACGCGTCCACGATAGTTGCCGGCGAGTGAAACCCCCGAACGTGAACACACGCCTGCCACGTGGAATGCTGAAGACATGCCTGCGAGCGCCATGGATCGATTTCCAGCAATCTCCGATCTCGAAGCAAGGGCGCGGCGCCGCATACCAAGCTTTGCGTGGACCTACCTCGAATCGGGGACAGGGAACGACGTCACCCGAGACGAAAACATCGATGCATTAGCGCGAGTGAAGTTCCGGCCACAGTTCTTAAAGGGCGTCCTGAATCCCACGACGGAGACCGAACTCTTCGGCGTGTCCTACAGCGCACCGATCGGCATTGCCCCCATCGGCCTCACCGGTCTCATCTGGCCAGGCTCTGACCAGGCGCTCGCACGCACAGCCAAGAAGCGGCGTATTCCATATGTGCTGAGCACCGTGGCAACCGCTGCTCCAGAAGACACTGGGCCGGTCGCCGATGGGATGGGCTGGTTTCAGCTCTACCCGCCACGAGACACAGACGTGCGAGACGATCTCTGCGAACGAGCGAAGAAGGCTGGCTTCACGGCGCTTGTCGTGACTGCCGATGTACCGGCAGCCAGTCGTCGAGAACGACAACGGAAGGCTCAGCTGCGAGTACCTCCGAAGATCACCCCGAAGCTGCTGGCCGACGCGGCCGTGTGCCCCGCTTGGGTCAACGCTCTTCGCGAACATGGCATGCCAAGCTTTCGAACGCTCGCCGCCTACACGAGTAGCGAAGAGCTTGCCGAGATGGCCGGCTTTGTCGGCGCCAGCCTTGGCGGCACCCTCTCATGGGAGTACCTGGCCGAGCTACGCGAAGTCTGGACGGGCCCTCTCATCGTGAAGGGCATCCTGGACCCCCAAGATGCCCAGCGTTCTCTCGAGGTAGGCGCAGACGCGGTTTGGGTTTCAAACCACGGTGGCCGCCAGCTCGACGGCGCAATGGGGTCAGTCGATGCGCTCGCTTCGATCGTCGAGATAGTCGACGGCGCCGCCCCGGTGTTGTTCGACTCGGGCATCCGTGACGGTCTCGACATCGCGCGCGCTCTTGCGCTCGGCGCCGACTTCTGCTTTGCCGGACGCGCCTTTATGTTCGGGCTCGGCGCTCTCGGTGATACCGGCCCCGAGCACGCCTATGAGATCCTCTTGGACGGACTGACCAACGTTATGCATCAAGTCGGAGTCGAAGACACTACCGACTTGGCGGCTCGATTGGTTATCTAACCGCTCTGGCGGGACTGCCTGTAGGCAGCGGGTGTCATCTCGACCTTTCGCTGGAAGAACTTTGAGAAGTTGCTCTGCTCAGTGAACCCGAGCTTGTACGAGATCCAGCCCACTGACAGATCGGTATGGGCCAAAAGTCTGCATGCCGCGTTTGCGACACGAGCATCGATCACTTCTTTCGGAGTCTCACCAAGAACCCGCTTCGTCGCTCGCGTGAGCGTCTTTGGCGAGCAGCCAATCAGCGACGAGTACTCGGCCACCGAACGACTTGACAGATAGTGAAACTCAAGCTCTCGGCGGAAATCGCCAACAAGTTTGTGGTCGCGTGCAACCTCGGGTGAAAGAACGGTGTGGTCGGTAGCTCCCGCGATCAGTTCGAGCAGAACTGAGGCAAGGCTGAGCCGAAGACGGTGGCTTATCTTAGCCGGAAGGATCTCGGGAGTTGTGAGCGACGCAACCAAGGCCTTGGCGACGTCAATCGACTGGCCGAGCAAGACCACCGGAGAAGTGGGGGCCAGGTCGAAGAGCCCCGCGGGGCAAACCTGCTGGTCGACTGCGATCACCCAACCATCGAAGTTGGCATCGGGAAGAAAACGGTGTGCACGACCGGGCAGAATGTGAAGCACCGAACCGGGAAGGATCTCATGTTTCTCCATCTCCACGATGTGCTGGCCGACCCCTTTGTCGGGAACGATGACGACATGACGACCAACCCGAACGGTCTGTTCGTTCTGGATCTCATCGAGAAGATGTACGTCGGTCAGCCGAGCGCAGCTGACGGCGCTGCCAGCCTTCGGAGCGTGCGCGAACAGGTCAACCGATATCACTTCTGGGAATGACGTTCCGCTCATTTGGTCGTCCCTGTATAGGTTGCGCATTTAGATCGCTTCCACAAGTCTAGCCATATTTTCCGCAACGAGGGGATTGGAAATCTCTCCGGGACCGACTGACCCCAACAATTCGTCGATTGCATCGAGCGTGCCGCTTGTCGGAAGCCACAACGGATCGAGGAGTCGCATAGACCATCCTTCAAAGCGTCGTTCGGCTATTTCGAGCCACGCAAGCGTACGGACCTTGTGTCGATTATCGCTGCGAACCCTCGCAATCAAGTCGTTCACTGCCGCGTCGGGGCCCTCAAGATATTGAGTGAACCGAGTGCCCCGGTATGACAGATAGCCCGTGATGTTCGCGCCGGCGTTCGACCGTGCCGATAGCTCCGCGAGCTTCCCAAGCGATGTTGCCTCAAACGGCACAGTGGCGTCACTTGAGTAGATCAGTGAGACCAATGTTTGAGGGGTCCGGGCAGCGCTCATATTCTTACTTCGCCACAAAACGGGTTTGATGACAAGAAAAATGCTGTAAATCAGGGGCGTATGACCCTGTTTGACCATAGTCAGTC
The DNA here is from genome assembly GCA_964535395.1 of uncultured Acidimicrobiales bacterium. Classification (GTDB taxonomy): domain Bacteria; phylum Actinomycetota; class Acidimicrobiia; order Acidimicrobiales; family SHLQ01; genus SHLQ01. The sequence goes on along the minus strand of CAZHUR010000002.1, from coordinate 13,954 downwards.
CCGAAACAACCTTTGCGTCTGTGAATGAAGCCAGAACAATGTTCTGTGATCCGTTACACGGGTCGCCCTGTAGTGGGGTTGGCACCGATCGTCGTTGCGGGCGACGGCTGCACATCAACCTCCCACAGACAGCTTGTTGACCCGGTCGTGACCAGCCCTCGACCGGGTCAACAATGCAAGTGTTTTGAAGTGGGAGAGGGCTCCGCCCTCAATTCTCCCACTTCAAAACACTTGCCTCGCTCCCGCTCATGTTGCCTACGGCAACGAACCTCTTAGGTTGAGGAGCCTTCGTAGAGGGGGCCGTGGTCAAGGTCTTCGAGCACGAGTTTGGCAAATGACTTTGCTTCTTCGGTATGGGTATACCCGCTCAGAATGAACGCACCGACACCAACCTCTTGATAGGCCTTGAGCTTGGCTTTGACCTGATCTGGGTCGCCGACGATCGCCGCACCAGCACCGCTTCGCGCACGGCCAACACCGGTCCACAAGTTCTCCTCGACGAACCCGTCATCTTCGGCGGCGTTTCGCAATTCGTTCTGTCGAGCAACGCCAGCCGATGCCGTGTCGAGCGACTTCTTGCGGATCTTCTCACCCTCGTCTGCATCGAGCTTCGAGAGCAGACGTGTCGCGGCCTGCCGTGCCTCATCTTCTGTTTCGCGCACGATGACGTGTGCGCGAAGCCCGTACTTGAGTTCGCGGCCAAACCCAGTGGCGCGCTCCTTCATATCTTCGATCGTTGATGCTACTCCGGCCACTGTGTCTGGCCAGGTCAAGAACACGTCGGCGAACTCTGCTGCGGTGTCCTTTGCTGCGGGGCTGAAGCCTCCGAAGTAGAACGGCGGACACTTGCCAGAGACAGTCCGCATCCGCGGAGGATCGACGTTGAGTTTCACAAACTCTCCATCGAAGTCGACCGACTCACCGTTGAGCAGCGCTCGAAGCACCTGCATCCACTCGCGCGTGCGCTGGTAGCGAGGCTCGCTCTCGAGTGGAGCACCGGGGATGTCGCTCGAGATGATGTTGATCGTCAAACGGCCGTTGGCCATTTGGTCGATAGTTGCAAGCTGACGAGCCAACTGTGGAAGCCACATCTCCCCCATCCGAACAGCAACAAGAAGTTGGATCCGGGAGGTTTGGGTGGCGATCGCCGCGGCGAACGCGGTGGTATCCATTCCAAGGTCGTATCCAGACGGCAACAAAATGTTGTCGAATCCCAGTTGATCGGCGGTCTGGACAATGCTGGAGCAATGGCTCCACGAACTCTTGAGGTGATCTTCAGGCACCCCAAGAAACTCGTAGTCGTCGTCGCAGAGTGCGCCGAACCATGAGATTTCCGGGCGATCGAGGGTGCTCACGGAAGCGGAACTCCTTCGCTGGCTTGGACGATGTCGTACACGTCGTTGCGGTCGAGGTTCACCTCAAAGGCAGCTGATGCCGCGCTCAGCCGCGCTGGATTTTGTGTTCCGAGCAGAGCTACTGGCTGGGACGGATGTGAAAGCACAAAAGCTGTTGCGATCGCCGCGCGGTCGGTGTTCTCGCGATCGGCGAGCCGATCGACTACCTCGAGCAGTTCGGCGCGAATACCCTCGCCGCTAAAGATGCGTCCTCCAGCGAGAGGACTCCATGCCAAGGGCACGACCCCATCGCGCATTGCACGATCGAAGGTGCCATCTCGGAGTGGTTGACATTGAGCGACCGAGAACTCCGGTTGGGTCGAGACGAGCGGCGCCTTGAGGTGAGCAGCTAGAGCATCGTGCTGGTCGACGGTGAAGTTCGATACTCCGACCATGCCGATCTTGCCCTCGGCAATAAGCGCATCGAGGGTCTCGGCGACCGCCGCTGGATGGGTGAACATGTCCGGGCGATGAATCTGCCACAAGTCGATGTGTTCGACGCCGAGGCGACCAAGCGATGCGTCGACCGCTGAGCGCAAGTACTCCGGGCTCGAGTCGTAGGGCAAGGGTGGCATGATGCCGCCCTTAGTCGCGAGCACCATCTGGTCTCGCAGCGTCGGGCTTGCCGCTAGCACTTCGCCCAATCGCTCTTCGTTCTGACCAAAGCCGGTCCCCCCGTGATCGAGGCCGTAGACGTCTGCCGTGTCGATCAGGTTCATCCCCGCACTCAGCGCAGTCTCGATCAACTGTTGGTTTGCAGCGGTGTCGTTAGCGGTGAGCCGCCACGTTCCGTATCCAAGCGCTCCGATCGTTGGACCATCGGAGCCGAGCTGTCGAGGTGAAGAGTTCACGAGATTCGTAGACATGGCGCCATCGTAGCGTCACGTTTCAAACTTGTGCAAACGTTTACATGCACTGGAAAACCATGGGTTTGACCACCTACACTTAGCCAATGGACAACGTCGAGCTCCGGTACGGAATCATCGGAACCGGAATGATGGGCATCGAGCACATCGAGAATATCCAAGCTCTCGATGGCACTGCGGTGGTGGCGATTGCCGACACGAACGCCGAGTCGCGCAAAGCGGGAGCCGAGCTCGCTGGTCCGAACTGCGCCGTATACGAGGACTACCGCGATCTGCTCGATGACGACTCGGTTGACGCGGTCGTCGTCGTTACCCCGAACTACACCCACATCGATGTAATGAAGGACGTGCTGGCTTCGGGAAAGCATGTGTTGTGTGAAAAGCCGCTGTGCACAACCGCACAAGACTGTGACACCCTCATCGAACTCGCCTCTGGCTATGACGGTGTCCCCTGGGTCGGGCTCGAGTATCGCTATATGCCCGCAGTCGCTGCTCTGATCGATCAGGTGCGAGCGGGCACGGTCGGCGACGTTCACATGGTGGCGATTCGCGAACACCGCTTTCCGTTCTTGGTCAAGGTCGACCATTGGAATCGCTTCAACCGCAACTCCGGCGGGACGCTCGTCGAGAAGACCTGCCACTACTTCGATCTGATGAACCTGATCATCGGTGAGCGGCCACTTCAGGTCTTTGCTTCCGGTGGGCAGAACATCAATCACCTCGACGAGGTGTACGACGGCGAGACGAGCGACATCTTCGATAACGCATTTGTGATTGTCGACTACCCAAACAACGTTCGCGCGATGCTCGATTTGTGCATGTTTGCTGAGGCGACCAAGGACCAAGAAGAGATCTCGGTCGTTGGCGACAAAGGCAAGCTCGACGCCCGCATCCCCAGCTCTGAGTTACACATTGGGATTCGGTCAGGCGAGGGAGTGAACGACATTGGCAAGGTCGAGACTCGACCGATCGTGAACGAGAACATCCGCCATACCGGTCTTCACCACGGCGCCAGCTATCTCGAACATGTTGACTTCGCCGAGGCGGTTCGCGCGTATCGACATGCGCGAACCGAGGCTCTTCATGCGGGCAACTCGATCGACGAAGCAATCACCGCGGGCACCGCAGCGGTAGATGAGCTCGGCACGCTCGTCTCACTACAGGCGGGCCGCTGGTCGGTAGCGATTGGCCAAGCAGCCCACCGCTCCATCGAAGAAAACCGCCCCGTAGCCCTAAGCGAATTCCTCTAGCAACGACTTCGGAGGCGACGTTTCGAGGCCTAGGCGAGAAACCCGGTTAGAGAGCGAGGCGCAAGCCGAGCGAACGGCTTTAGCCCTTTACCGAACCGGCTAGTAGGCCTCTCACGAAGAAGCGTTGCAGGCTAAAGAACACCACGAGCGGCACAAACGCCTGCACAAAGGCGGCCGCGGTCAGAAGGTGATCGGTGTTGTCGAAGTCGCCAGCGAGGTTGGCAATTCGAACTGTCGTTGGCGCTGACGAGGCACCCTGCAACATAGTGTTTGCGATGAGGTAATCGTTCCAGGTCCAGAGGAATTGGAAGATCGCGAACGATGCGAGAGCTGGGATCGAGAGTGGCAGAACGAGGCGCCAGAAGATAACGAAGTGGTTCGCTCCGTCGATTCGAGCCGACTCAAAAAGTTCTCCTGGCAGCTGCGAAATGTAGTTGTGCAGCAAGAAGATAGCGAACGGCATTGCAAAGCCGGTGTGGGTCAGCCACACAGATGCAGGAGAACCCGCAAGGTCGTTGAGCGGCACGAGCGTCAGCGTCTTATCGGTTAACGGCAAGGTGAGATGTGCACCACCGAACGGGTCGCCGTCGCCGTAGAGCTGGAGCAACGGAATCAACGCCACCTGAAGCGGAATCGCCAACAGCGAAACGGTGGTAATGAACAGCCACTTGCGTCCTGGGAACTCGATCCAGGCAAAGCCATAGGCGGCAAACGCCGCAAAGGCGATCGGGATGATGGTGGCTGGCACCGCAATTGCGAGGCTTGTTATGAGCGACTCGCCGAGCGAGCTCGTGGCATTCGCGCCGAGCACGTCGCCATAGTTTTCGATCGTGATCTGATCGGAGCCAACGCCGGGGAACTCGGTCACTACGTTCCAGAACGCATCGTTGCGCTGTGCGTCGCGATTACGGAACGAGTTGACGAACAAGCTCATACTCGGAACGGTCCACACCGCAACGATCATCCATAGAGCCCACGTTGGGAGGTCGGTAATTCGACTGTAGATCCGATCGCCGAGCGACGGTCCCGTCGGCGGGGCTGATATGGCAGCCATTACACCGCCTCCCTCTGCATGTTGTAAATGTTGTAAACCATGACCGGCAGGACTAGCAGGAACATGACGATCGCAATGGCAGCACCAAAGCCGCGATTGAGGTTCAAGAACGACTCGGTGAACATCTGGTTTGCGAGCACGTTGTTGCCAAAGATGCCGTTGAGGCCTGCAACCGCAACGATGTCGAATACCTTGGTGACCTGAACGATCATCGTGGTCACGACCACACCGACCGTTGGCAAGATCGTTGGCAAGGTGACGTTGAAGAAGGTCTGTGCCTCAGTGGCGCCGTCGACCTCAGCCGCTTCGATGAACTCGCCCGGAACCGCCTTGATAGCGGCCGAGAAAATAACCATCGCAAAGCCAGTTTGCATCCAGATCAAGATGACCATCAGCCACACGTTGTTAAAGGGCTGCTCGGTCAGGAACTGGATCGTCTCAGGCTCGATCTCTCCTTGAGCGTTCGTACGGAATCCGCCCAAGCCAGGGCCGATGAGTCGGTACGTGAGCCACCCAAGCACGACCAGCCCGATCGATGAGCCGGTGAAGGGACGGTCGGTCTGAAGGCTCTGCACGATCTTCCACAACATCAGAAGCGTTAACGCCCCAAGAATTGCAATGACGATGAACCTCGGAGCCGCCGAGTTTGTGAGACGACCAAGCGCAACCCACACCGCGTTCAGAGAACCTGTTTGGGTGCGGCCAGCGGGTCGTGCCTGATACTGAAGACGCCAGACGATCGATGCACCGACCAGCGAGATGGCCATCGGCATGAAGATCAGACTCTTGGCAAGGTTCTGACCCCACACGGCACGATCGGCAAGCACAGCGACGGCAAGCCCTGCGACGGTTGCGACCGTTACCACGGTGATGACCCACCAGAGGTTGTTGAAGAACGTGCCTCGTAGCACCGACAGGACAGCGAACGAGAAAATGAACGCCGCGAGCAGCAGAGCGCTCGTCGAGGTTGGGCCCTTCTCAAATGAGGTGGAGCCGTTGCGGCGAATGCCCGACACGAGGCCGACGATGATGCCGATGAGAAGCAGTACGACCGCTGCAAAGAACAGCTGGGAGGTGAAGATGTCGGGCCATCGGGAAACGTCGGCAGACGTGTCGGCGGTGAAGAGAGTTTCGTAGTTTTCGAGACCAACGAACTCGTCACCGGTGCGATTCTGGAACGAAAGCACACCGGTTCGAATCGCCGGCACGACCAGCGCTCCAAACAAGAAAAGGAGTGCTGGCAACAAGAACGCAAGGGCACGAGCCTTTTCCTCAAAGAGGCCCCGTTCACGGTCGGTTGGAGTTCCTTGCCAGGCAAAGCCCATCATGAGCAGGATGAGCGGCGGCACTGTCGAGAGGTATGGCACGTCGGAGACTTCGAGGAAGGGTGAGAGCAGCCAGCCGCCGACCGCCCAGCCAACGCCTGCGCCGAGCAGCGCGCCGCGCGCTACGCGTCCAGAGCGATAACCGAGGCCGGCGCCGATCAAAGCTACGACGATCGTGGCCACGATGATGGCGGTCACGTTTGGGTTCGGGCGTTGGAGGATACGGGTGTTGGTCGCCACAAGCCATCCGGCACCCCCACCGGCGACGATGGCGATGATCAGGCGCACGAGCCGATTCGGCATCGACTTAAACAGAAAGGCGGAACCGCCGAAAATCGCGGCGCCAACGAGCGGCCACTCAAGATGACCGAGAAAACCCGTACCTACCGCGTCGAGAAGGAGCAGTGGGTCTTGGTCAGCAAACCGAGGAGCAACGTCGGCGGTGAGAGGGGCCACCGACTTGTTGCCCCGCAGCAGGCCGAAGAATGCTCCGCCAACCACGACGCCGACAAGACCTGAAAAGACGTTCCACTTTCGCCCGGCCTGCGACACAAACATGTTGAGCACGACCCACAGGCCGATGCACACAGCGACCGAAATGAACACTGTGCCGAGCATGTCGAGCACGCGTTCCATCTGGGCACCGCCGAAGAAATCGCCGATGCTCGTCCCGCCCTGGACGAAGACAAGAAATATGAAAAGCACGATTAGGGCAGTGAAGAAACCGGCCTTTGCCGGCTTGACCGGAAACAGCCGCACAAGGCTGATCAATCCCGCTGCAACAACTCCAATGAGTGTCACGACACCTAACGCTATGAGCACTGTCCCCTACCCCTCAAAGACCATCGTTAGTCAACGAGGATGCCAGCGGTCTACCGACCACCGACATCCTCGTCTACTCAAACTTGCGTTGGTGCGTGCAGCGGACTGCACACACCAACTCAGTACCTATCGAACTAGCCTGCTGGCCAGCTCTCGTCGATGACTGCAACAGCGTCTTCGACAGACCTGTCACCGTTCACGACTGCGGTGCCTTCGCTCCAGAAGGTGCCTGCCCCAACATCTGCTGGCATGAGGTCTGATCCGTCGAAGCGGAAGATCTCAGCGCTTTGCATGATGTCGATGAAGTTCGCCTCAAGAGGTGCCCACAGTGAGGTGTCAACGTTGCGGTTTGCAGTGTTGAAGCCGGAGAGGATGACCGATGGATCCTCGGCGTCACCGGCCTGGAGTGCCTGCTGGGCAGCCTGGCGAGCGTTCGCGTACTCAGGAGAACCGAAGAACTCCATGACCATCCAAACCTCTGGGCGATCCTCGAATGCACCTGCGAGAGTTCCCGATCCAAGAACTGGAGCAGCGTCGGTGTCCGATGGGAAGTAGAACACGTCTACTGCCTCGTCGGAGCCGTCAGCTGCTGGCGTTCCCTCTGGGAAGAAGGATGAGAAGAACGAAGCCTGACGATGCATCAAGCAGTCGCCGTTGACGAGTGGCTCACCGTTTGCCTGGAAGGCTGTCGTGGCGATGGTGCCACCGGCGGCGAACACTGCGCCGTCCTTGTTCCACTGCTCGAGAACAACGTTCATTGCGTTGGTTACCTCTGGGCTAGAGAAGGTGAGGTCGCCAGTGGTCCACGCGTCGTAGTTCTCAGGGGTCGTGGTGCGGAGCATGATGTCCTCTACCCAGTCGGTGAACGCCCAGCCGGTTGCCTGGCCAGATTCGATACCGATGCACCATGGGGTCTCGCCGTCAGCGATCATCTGGTCAGCGAGTGCCCAAAGATCGGAGAGTGTGGTTGGAATCTCGTAGCCCGCGGCTTCGAAGCGTGAGGGCTGGTACCAAACGAGTGACTTGAGGTCGTTCTTGTTCGGGATACCGAACTGAACGCCGTCAACGTTACCGAAGCCCATCGCTCCTTCTGACCAGTGTTCCTCGACGTTCGCAACGACCGCGTCAGGAACTGGGAGTACAAAGCCGTCGTTTGCAAAGTCGGCGAGCTTGCCGGGTTGAGGGAAGATCGAGATGTCAGGGTTTGATCCTGCTTCGAGCTGAATGTTGATGTCAGCTTCCCAGTTTGCTGATCCGGCGTACAGGATGGTGATTCCGTTTTCGGCGCCAAACTCTGAGAGCGCTGCGTTGAGTGCGCCTGCTTCGGCTTCTGAACGCTCTGGACCAGAGACGGTTACGACGAGGTTGTCGCTACCTGCTGCTGCTGTCTCTGCGTCAGCTTCGGCATCTGCCTCGTCCTGAGCTGCCTGGGCTTCCGCGAGTGCGTCGTCGCCTTCAGACTCTTCGTCTTCCATTGCCTCTTCGGACTCTTCGCCCCCGTCGGTAGCCTCATCGACTACCTCGTCCACAACATCTGTGGCAGTGTCAGCAGCAGAACCGCAAGCTGCGGCTACCAAGGACAGTGCGAACAGAGTTGCGAACAACTTCATCCACTTGCTTTTCATATATTCCCCTCCTACTAGAACGCCGAGAATCGGCATGCAAACGTTTGCAGAGACAGACGTTACACCACCGTATGGGGCTTGTCACACCGTCCAGCACTGGTCTGGATGTGGTTGTTACTCGCTGGTAGAGCCGATCGTGGACACGCGCTGAACAAGCTCGAGTCCGGCTCGACTCGCAGCACCTGCGCTGTTCGCATCCACACTGCTCACGTCGAAGGCACCATCTTCTTCGATCAGCTGAAGCAGCCGTTTCGCAGCGGCGGCCCCAAGATCTCGTGGGGCCAAACGAACCGTTGTCAGACCCACCATCGCCGCCAGTTCATGATCGTCGATTCCGACCACAGCCATGTCGTCGGGCCACGACAGACCTCGCGCGTCGAGGGCGCTCCACGCACCAAAGGCCATCTCATCACTCATTGCAAAAACCGCTGTTGGAGGGTGTGGTAGATCCAACAGACGCTCCATGGCCCGCCGTCCGCCTTCTGCGGTAAAGAAACCCGATTGCTCAAGTGTGGTGTCGATCGCAATTCCCTCAGCTGCGAGCGCAGCGGTATAGCCCGCCAGGCGAAGACCCGGCACTGAGAAGGCCAGCGGATGATTGGGCTCGCCCGAGATCAGTCCAATCCGACGGTGTCCTTGGTCGAGAAGGTGCTTGGTCGCAACAAAACCAACGTGATAGTCGTCTATGAGGATCGATGGGAAGCGCTGAGTGCTAAATCCGGCCGTCACCGCCCGAATGCCCGCTTTGAACATCTGAGTTGCGCTGTCCTCGGAGATGTTCAGGTCGACAACGATCAAGCCATCGACCCTCTTCTTTAGGCGCAACATGTCGTCGAGAAACTCTTCGCGTTGTTCGGCTGTTTCGACCGGGTGAGCAATGGTCTCGTAGTCGTTCAGCTTGAGATGCTCGATCGCGCCGGCGATAAACCTCGAGAAGTACCAGCCGTCGACAGTCGGTGAAACGAGCTGTACGAGTTTCGTTTGACCGGTCGCGAGTCTGGCCGCGCTCGGATCGGCGCGGTAACTCATCTCGTCGGCGATTGCCTGTACGCGCTCCCGGGTAGAAGCAGCCACGTTGGGAAGCCCGCGGAGCGCGCGCGAGACCGTCGCTACAGAAACGCCTGCCTCGCGCGCAACATCTTCAATGGACGGTCCGCGCCGGCTCACACTTTTAGCCGCCTAACGCTCCGAGTAATCCGCCGCCACCTGCACTGCCGCCGCCTCCGCCAAGCGATGTTGGGCCTTCAGATGGTTGAACGAGAACAAAGCCTTGGCCGCCAAATGCCATCTGGAAGGTCTCTCCGGTACCACCGCGGACCATCGACTTGAGTCCCCCGGTGGTGTCGGTCTTCAGCTGCATTTGCACCCCACCGGACCACATGACCACAGCTTGAGCGTCGCCGAACGTCGGAGCGCTTGCTACATCGAGCATGACCGGAGGTCCGTCGGTTGTGATCGCGACAAAGCCAGTGCCGGTGAGTTCCATGTTGTAGAGGCCACCCGCTAGAGCACCCGCAGCACCACCGCTGAGACGTTTAATGTCCCAGGTGATCGACTCGTTGAACGCAAGGATGTTTGCCCCGTTGACCGACATCGTGTCGTTGTCGAGATAGAGGATGTGAACGTCCTTCGAATCGTCGGCGATGAAGAGTTCGCCACTTCCGTTGGCGTGCATCATGTCTGCACCCTCACCGGTCGCTGCCTTCTTCAACATCTTGCCGAGGCCGCCCGAACCTTTGTTTTCGAATGAGACGTCGCCTTGGTATGCAACCATCGAGCCGCGCTTTGCGTGCACGCCTCCAGCTGATAGTTCGATCTTTAGAAGCTTTGAATTCTGCCGCGTGAACTGCTCACCGGTTTCGTTCTCGGCGTAGTCGCCCAGGTTTGATTTGATAGCCATAGTTTTCTCCCGCTCTTGATATTGACCTAATTGTTTCAGATCAGAAGGGTGGTTGCTGGTCTAATCGTCGCTTATGTAAGGATCTTGAGTAACGCGGCGACCCAGCGGTCGTTTTCTGCTGGCGTGCCGATCGTGATGCGGAGCCCAAGATCTGGAAACGGACGGACCGCAATCCCCTGCTGTTCCATCTTTTCGCCGTAGGCCATCGTGTCCTCACCGGTTGGGATGAAGATGAAGTTTGCCTGAGGGTCGGGAAGTTCGATTCCGGCCGAGCGCAGTTCGTTGACCATACGAGTACGTTCGCGATTGAGTTCTTCCACCCGTTCAATAGCGCTATCACGGTGCTCGAGAGCCGCGAGCATCGCTGCTTGAGCGAGGTTGTTGACCGAGAATGGCAGTCGCACCTTGTCCAGTTGATCGACGATCTCTGGGTGGGCGATCGCATAACCGGATCGCAGACCTGCGAGCCCGAACGCCTTGCTGAACGTTCGGGTGATCACCAGGTTGTCGTGCGCGGTGAGCAGACTCGCTGGGTCGCCGAAGTCTGGATCATTGAACTCTCGGTAGGCCTCGTCAACGACCACAACTACGTCTTTGGGAATCTTGCTCAACAGAACAGAAATCTCGCCTGTGGACACCGAAGTGCCCGTCGGGTTGTTTGGGGTTGCCAGGAAGATGAGTTTCGTTCGGTCCGTGACGGCTGCGGCTACAGCATCGAGATCGAATGCATAGTCGACGAGCGGCACACTCACCGCCGTTGCGCCGAACTGTCGCGAGAAGATCGGGTAGACCTCAAACGATGGGTAGGGAAAGACGACCTCGTCGCCGGCATCGACGTATGCGAAGAAGAGCTGTTGCAACAATCCGCTCGAGCCGCTCCCGAGGGTGATCGAGTCAACGGCATGGCCCAGCCACTCCGACAGAGCCTCGCGAACCTGCATCCCGGCGTTGTCGCCATATCGGTTGACTCCGCTGATGGCGGCGGCGATTGCGTCAGCGACCTCGGGGATCGGCGACCACGGGTTCTCGTTGGACGCAAGCTTGATTGCATCTTCAAGCTGTTGTTCTTGCTCGATCTGCTCGGCAGCCTTGCCGGGCCGGTAGCTGGGCATATCCAAAATTGCGGGCCGCACACGTCCAATCGTCATGCCCTCAGTCTTGCATCGCTCCCCCACGCCCTCGCAATCCACTGACTACTCAATGCGGCAAACATCCTGCCGACCTGTATTCTTGTACTCAGCAGTGATCAGGCTCTTGGCCTCGAAACACTGCAGCAACCCGATGGTTGCAGGTGCCTAAGGCAAGGTAGACGTTGTCGGCCTCGCAGGTAGTTGTGCTCTGCATCATCTATGTCGACCTGGTTACAGGTCGAGACCGCACCCTGCTCGGGGTGCGATGTCAGGAGACTTTGTCATCGCTAATAACGTGACTGCGGCGGAAATCGAAGAGTATGCGCAAGCCCATCTCGACGATTCGGCCACAAAAGAACAACTGAAGGTCCTCGAAGCGAACAAGGACGAGTGGGTAGCTGCGCTCTGGAACTTGTTGTCCGATGCAGATGCCGCGCTGGCCAAGGCGCGCCGCACGGTGCGCGGACCCGAGCGTGCCAACGTCTTGAACGACCTCGACGACGAAGCGTTCCGCATCGACGATGCGTTAACAGCGCTGATCGGCCCACCTTCGGAAGAAGAGTTGACGCCGCCTCGACAACAGCAACAAGACCGCAAGCAACCAAAGGCTGAACCGGAACGAAACGGCCTTTCGCAACTTCAGCTGTCTTGGAACGACGGACAACTCGTTGCCTGGGTCGCCGGCCACGATGCTCGCTATGGACAAGAGGACGAGATCCGGCAGTATCTCGAAACAACCGGTGGCCATACGATCGAATGGGAGAGCCGCAGCCCACTGCGAATACCAACCGGCCAACGCGTTCCCGCTCTCACAACACCCATAACCAACGCTCTTGGCTGGCTCGTTGCGCAGGCTCGAGAAACGCACAATCCAATCGTGTCACCAAGCGTTCGCTGGATGGGCCTAGCCGCAGCTACAGCGGTGTCGGCGGTCGCTCAGGGCCGAATGGCGCCACAGCTCCGCCAGGCTCGCCGAGGCAAGAAAGCAGCGACGAGCAACTTCTCGGTTCGCTGGCTCCCCGGCCTGATCGAGTCCGATCACCTCGCGCAACTGGTGAAGTCGGTTCCCGGCGCCGCCATGGTTGGCCAGCAGCGGCAAGAAGGTCTCGCGTTCACCACAGCGGTCATGGGCGACGTGACGAACCAGGTTGTTCGCATGGCCGCCTCTCAAGTCGAGGTTCCGGCCGCTCCCCCAGAGATCCGAGATCGCAACGACATCTCCGAAGCATTCCTTGCCAAGCTCGACGGTTCAACCTTCTCGGCGCCCGACTCGGCGGGAGCCGAGATCGCTCGCCGCATCGATCGGTGGGCAGCTCCCGTAGTCGGAACGAAGAACCCGCGGCTCACCGTGCAGCTCAGCCCTCCCGACGACTCCAACGCTTGGCTCGCTCAAGTGCTCGGCACGTCATCTTCAGGTTCGCTCGAACCATTCGAGGTCGTGCTGGCCGAGGCTTCGAAGGATCGATCTCGACTCTTTGAGCATCAGGCGTCTCGCCTCGAGCGTCTCTTCCCTGCCCTGCTCCGTCCGGGCGGACGTCGTCGTGGCGAGGTAATTCTGAGCCAGGACGAGGCGTGGCAGCTCATGACCGAAGTCGGTCCGGTGCTGCGTTCAGCTGGTTATGACGTTCGCGTCCCACCGCTCTCTCGCAAGAAGTCGACCCCGTCGCTTCGCCTCACTGCTGAGGATGCGGAAGAAACCGTGGTCGGAGCACAGCAATTGGCCAACGTTCGATGGTCGGCGATGTTTGACGACGTCGAACTCACAGCCGCCGACATTGCAAAGCTCGCTCAGCAGGCTCGCCCGCTCGTGCAGAGCCGCGGCCAGTGGATCGAACTCGACCAACAAGACCTGGCCGAAGCAGCAGCAGCGCTCGCCGAACGCGCAGATCAAACAACGCTGAGCGGCGCAGACATGTTGCGCCATGAAATGGGCCTCGAAGGCGATCCGCTCGGCGGCGGCGTCTCCATCGCTGGTGATGGTTGGGCAGCCGACCTGTTCGCAAGCATGAACAACCTGCCCGAAAACCCCGACACCACTCCCGAGGGTTTCGAGGGCGAGTTGCGCAGCTACCAGGCCGATGCCTTGTCGTGGATGAACTTCCTCGACGATGCAGGCCTCGGCGGCTGTCTTGCGCTCGACATGGGCCTCGGCAAGACCCCGACCTCGCTCGCTTCGCTGTACAAGTCTCGTACACACGGCACCGGGCTCGTCATAGCGCCTCCGGCCGTTGTTGGAAACTGGGCAGCCGAGGCGCGCAAGTTCATTCCGGATATGAAGGTGCACGTCCACCACGGAGCGAATCGAATCAAAAAGAACTTCCGGTCGACCTTCGACAAGGTCGACCTCGTCATCACCACGTACGGCACAGCGGTTCGCGACATGGACGAACTGTCGGCGTTGACGTGGGGCAAGGTCGTCATCGACGAAGCACAGGCGATCAAGAACCCGGCTGCGGAGACCTCTCAGCAGTTACGCCGTCTCGACGCTCGCACTCGGGTTGCCCTCACCGGTACCCCTATCGAGAACGGTCTCGGCGATTTGTGGTCGATCATGGATTGGGCGAACACCGGCCTGGTCGGCTCTCGCC
>CAZHUR010000001.1:16473-21955 GCA_964535395.1 uncultured Acidimicrobiales bacterium | reverse complement strand
ACACCGAAGCCCGCAACGGACATCGGTCCAACCCTGAGGAGTTCGGCAAGCTACGCGAACCCGTGCTCCGACTGACCCAGCTGTTCCGCGCACTGAACGCAGAGCCCGGCCCCATCGCCGACGGAATCTATGTGCCTGAGGGCCGCCCGATCGACCGCATCGACGACGTGGTTGGCCAAGCGGTTTTGAAATCGAGATCGGTCTTCAACTTCTTCCACCCTGACAACCCGCTCGATGCAGCGTCAACGCTGGTGTCGCCAGAGCTTCAGATCTTCTCGGAGATCAACATTGCCTCGACCAACAACATGTTCTTCACTCAGATCTACGGCTTCAACAACCGCAGCGATGGGTATGGCGTGGTCAGTCGGCTGCAGGTCGAGCGCGAGGCCGGCCTTGCCTCTGATCCAGAGGCACTGGTTGACCATCTCGACCTTCTCCTCACCGCCGGGCAATTGCCTGAGAGCGCGTGCGTCACGATCGTCGAGCACCTCGAAACAATCCCCGACACAGCGGAGGGCCATTTCGTCCGTGCCCTCGACGCAATGTATCTGATCGTCGGATCCCCCTTCCACCTCGTCCAGAAATGAGCAACAGCATGTCTTCAACTTCACGAATGAACCGACGCAGCTTCCTCTCCGCAGCCTCCGTTGCGGCAGCAGGAGTCACCCTCACATCACTTCCCCTCGGCTTTGCTGGAACCGTCGCTGCCCAAACCGGTTCACGCAGCTTGGTCTGCATCTTCCTCCAGGGCGGCGCAGACTCGTTCAACCTGTTCGTCCCGAGAGACCACAGCGTGGCCGAACAGACCCACGCCGTCTACGCAGCAACCCGGGGCCGCTTTGCCGTGCCCGCAGGTTCGCTGCTGCCCGTCTTCGACGGACAGTTCGGCCTCAACCCGGGACTCCCCGGCATCGCCAGCCTTGCCGAGCAGGGCCAGATGGCGGTCGTTCAAAACGTCGGCCCACTCGCTCAGCCCATGTCCAAGAGCGACTTCATTGCGGGACGATCAGTTCCACAGAGCCTGTTCGCTCACGACGCCCAGCAAAAGCTCTGGCAGACGGCACGTCCGACCCTCACCAGCTCGACCGGATGGGCTGGCACGCTTTCTGAGATCGTTGCGCCCAACGCCGAAGTGTCACCATCGTTCTCATTGAGCGGCTCAAACCGCTGGCAACCATCGGCCAACTCCCGCTACTCGCAACTGTCACCGACCGTGCCAATCTCGTTGCTCCACGGATACGCCTCGACGAACCGAAGCTCAGAACCGACCTTCGACGGCGTGCGGTCCGTGCTCAACGATCAGCTGACAATCGCACAACAATCGAACAACGTGTTCGAGCAGGCAGCATCGAACAGTCTTCGCCAGTCGGTGCTAACGACCGGCCAACTGCAGGACGCAACCGCCGACAGCCAAGCCAACGACGTGGGCATGGAAAACGTCGGCGGAAACAGGCTGGGCCAGCAGCTCCGAGAAGTAGCCAAGCTCATCAAGAATCGCGACTCCCTGAACATGAGTCGCCAGATCTTCTTCGTGAGCATCGGCGGCTGGGACACCCACCAAGACCAGGACGGCCGCTTCCCGGTTCTGCTAGACGAGTTCGACACAGCGGTCACTTCGTTTCAGACCGCCATGAACAACCTCGGGTTCGCCGACTCGGTCACCGCGTTCACCGCGTCAGACTTCGGTCGTACCTTGACCAGCAACGGCGACGGCACCGACCACGGCTGGGGCGGCAACGCCTTCGTGTTCGGAGGCGCCGTATCGCCCGGACGCTATGGCACCTTCCCCAACCTCACGGCGAGCGCCAGCAACCCCGACGACATTGGAGACCGCGGCAACAACTTTGCAGGCCGCATCATCCCGACAACCTCGGTAAGCCAACACGGAGCGACCCTCGCGCGATGGATGGGTCTCAACGACAGCCAACTCGATCAGGCGTTCCCCGAACTTGGTAACTTCGGCGCGCGAGATCTGGGGTTTTTGTAATTCCCTCCGGTCGTAGTTACTCGGCGCGGCGAAGCTCGGCGGTTAGGTGTCGTTGGAACACCTGGCCGGCCGCCGCCATGTCGAGGTGGTAGGTCATCGACCCGCCATCAACCTCGATAACACGGTGCACACGATCGACTTCGACTGCGGTTGCGGTGGTTGGAACCGACGTAGAAGTCAGCTCAAACACACCGCCGGAGTCGGTAGCGGTAAAGGCCCCCTCGTGCAGCTCGACGATGCCCGTGGGCTGAGCGACAACAAACTCAAGGCCGCCAGTACCGATGGGACGTAGATATCCAGATTCGGCGTGCAACGGCAGGTCGGTATCGGCGTTCCGCGTCTTCTGGGAGTACGAAATGAACGGCTTGCCCACGTGGTCGAAAACGACCTCTTCGACGTAGTCGAATTCTTCGATCGTGGGATACACACCTGTGCCACGCCCTCGCCATGTGCCGAGCAGGCACTCGAGGTGAGCAACGTTTGGGTGCAGGCCTGGTGGGTTCACGATTTCCTATCCGCCCCACGCTCGTCGTGGAACTGAACGATCTCGCCAGCGACGCTGGCTAAAGCGCCAACGCACATCAGCTGGTTCAGGAGGTGAAACTGCAGATGGCTTCGGCCAAGCTTCGAGGACAGCCACGGTGATTGCGGCGATGACATCGTCGTCGGGCACCGGTGAGATGCTGCCCACGCGCACGTGCGACGCGAGAGTGTCGGCGTTGGTCATTAGAGCGGGACGTTTCCGTGCTTGCGCTCGGGAACGACCTCTTGTTTGGTGGCCAGCATCCGGAAGGCGTTTGCAACGACCTTGCGGGTGTCGGCAGGGTCGATGACCTCGTCGATGTACCCGCGTTCTGCAGCGATGTATGGGTTGGCCGTGCGCTCGGTGTATTCGGCCACGAGTTCGGCTCGTTTGGCTTCGGGGTCTGCGGCCTGTTCGAGTTCACGGCGGTAGATCACTTCAACGGCGCCTTGTGGACCCATCACGGCCATCTCGGCGCTCGGCCAGGCGTAACTCATGTCGGAGCCAACAGCCTTTGAGTCCATCACCAGGAACGCACCGCCATAAGCCTTGCGGGTGATGACCTGAACGCGTGGCACGGTCGCCTCGCAGTAGGCGTAGAGCAGCTTGGCTCCGTGGCGGATGATGCCACCGTGCTCTTGGTCGACGCCGGGAAGGAACCCGGGCACATCGCAGAACGTCAGCAGCGGAATGTTAAACGCATCGCACGTTCGGACAAAGCGTGCTGCCTTCTCCGCCGAGTTGATGTCGAGTACGCCGGCAAACACCTTCGGCTGGTTGCCGACGACACCCACAGATCGTCCCTCAATTCGTGCGAACCCACACACGATGTTCTGAGCCCAGTTTTCGAAATACTCAAAGAAGTCTCCGTCGTCGACCACCAACTTGATGACGTCGAGCATGTCGTAGGGCTGGTTCGAGCTTTCGGGAAGCACCGATCGAAGTTCGGGGCACGAGCGCTCCGGGTCATCGCTCGATTCGACCTCAGGGGCGACGTCTAGGTTGTTTGATGGCAAGTACGTGAGCAGCAGCTTTACCTGATCGAGCACGTCCTCTTCGCTCTCGCCGGTGAACGTAGCAACACCAGACTTCGACGAATGAGATTTGGCACCTCCGAGCTCCTCGAGGGTGACCTCCTCTCCGGTCACGGTCTTGACAACATCAGGGCCGGTGATGAACATGTGCGACTTCTCTCGCACCATGAAGATGAAGTCGGTCATTGCCGGGCTGTACACCGCGCCACCGGCGCACGGACCGAGGATCACCGAGATCTGCGGGATTACACCCGATGCCTGCACGTTGCGATAGAAGATGCCGCCGTAGGCATCGAGGCTGACGACGCCTTCTTGGATTCGTGCGCCAGCTCCATCGTTCAATCCAATCAGGGGGGCGCCGACACTGTTGGCGAGGTCCATCACCTTGTGGATTTTTTCTGCAAACACTTCTCCGAGCGCTCCACCAAAGACGGTGAAATCTTGGGCGAAGACAAAGACCTTGCGTCCGTCGACGGTTCCCCAGCCAGTGACGACCCCATCGGTATAGGGACGCTCCTCGATTCCTGATTCGTGGGCCCGGTGACGAGCGAGCATGTCGAACTCGTTAAAGGATCCTTCGTCGAGAAAGTAATCGATGCGCTCTCGAGCGAGCATCTTGCCTTTGGACCGTTGTCGTTCGACCGAGCGCTCTGAACCAGCGTGCAGAGCCTCTTCTCGGCGACGTTCAAGATCGGAAATTCGTTCACTCATCGACTGTTGCGACATGGCCGAAACTCTACCTGTCCCTACCACTCATGACGTTACCGACATGAGGACAGGGGCGAATTGTAGCTTTGTTGCTTTTCTAGCAAGGCCAGCGCCTTGAAGCTAAGGTCAACCAGCATGTCGCAGAACACGGATCCTCAAAACGGACTTATTGAAACCTTCGGACCAAACACGACTGCAGCTGAGGCAGCAGATCGCTTAGAAGCAGCCATTGGAGCAAGCGATGGCGCCAACGTGGTTGCACGGGTTGACCATTCGGCAGGCGCCCACAAGGTCGGTCTCGAACTGACGCCGACGATCGAGGTGTTGTTCGGCAACCCAACAGGGGGTACGCCGCTGATGTACATCAACCCAACGGTTGCGATCGACCTCCCCCAGAAGGTGTTGATCATCGAGACACCTGAAGGCGTCAGGGTCTTTCACAATGACCCGCTCTATCTGGCGAATCGTCACGGAATTCCTGCTGACACTGCCGAGATCCAGGCATTTGTTGGTGGTCTCCAAAAGCTCGCCAACGTCGCTGCCGGCATCTAAGCCACCGCCGTTATTGAGGGAACGTCTCGTAGGTCGACTCCATGGTTTTGACCGACTGGGAAACCATCTCCTCGAGGACGGATAGGTCAATATCGGCCAGCTTGTTGATGTACAGACAGCTCTTGCCGATCTTGTGCTTGCCCAACTGGCCGAGCATGTCGGTGAGGTCTTCGTACCCTGGCATGAGATAGATGACCTGGTTAGCCTTTCGGGGTGAGAAGCCAACGACCATCGACTCGCCTTCGGTGCCGCTCTCGTAGACGTAGTGGTAGCGGCCGAAGCCGACGATTGTCGGGCCCCACATTTTCGGCTCATATCCCGAGACCCGGCCGAGGAGTTCGAGCAGCACCTCGGCATCGGCACGCCGCGTGTCGTGTTCTACGGATTGGATGAAGTCGATTGGATCGACCGGGGTCTGAGTGGTCTTTTTAGCCGCCATGGGTCTCGAACATAGCAAAGCCCCCACGCAGACTCCTGCACAACCGCGGATGTCGACCGGAAGTGTCAAGAACTAAGGGGAGCGAAGCTCGCGAAGCGACCAAGAGCGCAACCACCGATGTCGACCGGAAGTGTCAAGAACTAAGGGGAGCGAAGCTCGCGGAGCGACCATGAGCGCGACCGCGGATGTCGACCGGAAGTGTCAAGAACTAAGGGGAGCGAAGCTCGCGGAGCGACCAT
>CAZHUR010000001.1:16240-16373 GCA_964535395.1 uncultured Acidimicrobiales bacterium | reverse complement strand
CGCGACCGCGGATGTCGACCGGAAGTGTCAAGAACTAAGGGGAGCGAAGCTCGCGAAGCGACCAAGAGCGCAACCACCGATGTCGACCGGAAGTGTCAAGAACTAAGGGGAGCGAAGCTCGCGGAGCGACCAT
>CAZHUR010000001.1:1330-16140 GCA_964535395.1 uncultured Acidimicrobiales bacterium | reverse complement strand
AAGTGTCAAGAACTAAGGGGAGCGAAGCTCGCGAAGCGACCAAGAGCGCAACCACGGATCTTGACCGGAAGTGTCAAGAACTAGTAAGGACAGTGGCGGCACTGGCTTTCACAGCAGGTGCCTCGGGTGAGATGGTATGCGGCGGTCATGACGAAGAGGCCTGAGATTGGATCCAAGTAGCCGTCCTGGTCGTGCGCGATGGCTTCGCCGTGACACTCGAGAATTTTGTCCCGATTCGGGTCCGCCGGATCAAGCCCAGGCGCGATGGCAGCTACGTCTTCCTCGGTCACGAGTCGAGGGTACAGCTTGGTAGGGTGCCGCAATGCCGAAGCTTGAGACCGTTTGCGTATTTCTTGGATCATCAACTGGCTCGAACCCGGCCAACAGTGCAGCAACGGTTGCGATGGCCGAAGCTCTCGTCGAACGCGATCTCACTCTGATCTATGGCGGTGGTAACGCCGGGTTGATGGGTTTGTTGGCTAACACCGTGCTCGAAGCTGGTGGGCGCGTTGTGGGGATCATCCCCCAGAACCTCTTCACGAAGGAGGTCACCCATCGGGGTCTCACCGAGCTGATTGAAACCGAGACCATGCACGAGCGAAAGGCGCTCATGTACGAGCGCTCCGATGCGTTCGCTGCACTGCCCGGTGGGATGGGCACACTCGACGAAATCGCCGAGGTATCAACGTGGAGACAGATCAAACTGCATGACAAGCCGGCCGGCGTCGTAAACACCGACGGCTACTACGACCACCTGCTCTCCTGGCTCGATCGGGTGACAACCGATGGCTTGATGAGTGAGAACAGTCGCTCGCTGCTGCTGTCGGCCCCCACCCCGAGCGAGCTCTTAGATGCCCTCGAGAACGACGCGGTCGTCGCCGAGTCGAAGTGGGATAGCTGAACAAATCACCCATCTCGCAAGTCAAACCCATGCCAATAGCAAGCGTGTGGGTGCCGAGTAGTCATTTGCTCGTTGGCTCTACCGATTCCCAGACCTGCCAAAGGCGACCGGGATTAACCGACCGACCATTTGAGCAGGAGGCTGACATTTCTTGTTATCGTGGGGATTGTTACCCAGAGGTAACAACATCGCTAGTTTGATCGAGGTTGTCATGGATCCCACATACTCCGCAGAGGCCGAAGAGTTTCGCACCCGGATTCAAACGTTCTTGAAAGAGAACCTCCCCCAGGGTTGGACCGGCGTTGGAAGCCTCGACCGAGAAGAGGCGATGGCATTCGTGCTCGACTGGCGTCAGAAGCTCGCTGCGAACCAGCTGCTCGCTCCGTCTTGGCCGACCGAATTCGGCGGTGGCGGACTCAGCGAACTCGAAGTGGTGATCGTGGCTGAAGAGTTCCGCAAGGCCGGTGCACCAACCGGCGGAGCGAACGACGCCTTCAGCATCCAGATGGTCGGCAACACGATCCTCCAATGGGGCACCCCCCAGCAGAAGGAACACTTTCTCCCTCGCATCATTTCGGGTGAAGACGTGTGGTGCCAGGGCTACAGCGAGCCAAACGCAGGCAGCGACCTCGCGGCACTCGGCTGCAAGGCCGTCCTCGATGGTGACGAATGGATCATCAACGGCCAGAAGATCTGGACCTCCGCTGGCCAGACCGCCAACTGGATCTTCGTGCTGTGCCGCACCGACTTCGAAGCAGCAAAGCACCGCGGCATCAGCTTCTTGCTCTGCCCAATGGACCAAGACGGAGTCGAGGTTCGAGAGATCGAAATGATGAGCGGCGACGCCGACTTCAACGAAACCTTCTTCACCGACGCTCGCACCGCCAAGGAGAACGTGGTCGGCGAAGTGAACGGTGGTTGGGCTGTAGCGATGACGCTGCTCGGCTACGAGCGTGGCGAAGCAGCAGCGACCACACCGGTTGTCTTCCGAGGCGAATTCGACAAGCTCGTCGAGTTGGCCAAGGAGTACGGCAAGGACACCGACCCGGTCATCCGTGACCGCCTGGCAGCGATGTACGCCAAGGTCGAAGTTATGCGCCTCATGGGCCTACAGACGCTCACGAAGTTCATCGGTGGCGAACACCCCGGCCCTGGTGAATCGACGTTCAAGCTCTATTGGAGCGAGTACCACAAAGAGATCACCGAGCTTGCCGTTGACATCCTCGGTCCCGCTGCAATGACTCCCGAAGGAATCGCGAAGACCTCGTTCGGCGCTGATCTACCTGGAGCAGCGAACGATGCTGCTTCTTGGGTTGGCACGTTCTACAACGCACGGGCGGGAACGATCTACGCCGGAACCTCACAGGTCCAACGCAACATCATCGGCGAAATGGTCCTCGGCCTGCCGAAGGAACCAAAGCCTCAAAAGGCTTAGTCCGCCCGCTCGGCTTACGCCTGCGGTTTAGACGGCTTGGCTCCGATTTGAGTCCGGGCTTCTAGAGCTCGGCCCAACGTCAGATCGTCGGCGTACTCGAGGTCGCCACCGACCGGTAGCCCCGACGCGATCTTGCTGACCGTGATTCCGAGCGGTTCGAGAAGTCGTGCAAGATACATCGCCGTTGCCTCGCCCTCGATGTTTGGGTTCGTCGCCAAGATCACCTCGTCGATGCCCTCCTCGGTGATTCGCTTGAGGAGCTCAGAAATACGTAACTGCTCCGGACCGATGCCCTCGATCGGGCTGATCGCTCCCTGCAAGACGTGATAGCGCCCCTTGAACTCTTGAGTGCGCTCGAGAGCAACGATGTCTCGCGAGTCTTCGACCACGCACACCATCGAACCGTCGCGGCTTTGATCGACACACAACCCGCACTCGTCGCCTTCAGAAATGTTGAAGCACCGGTCGCAGAAGGAGATGCGCTCCTTCGCTTCTGAGATTGCGTGTGAAAGACGCTGGGCATCCCCGGTCGAAATCTTGAGAATGTGGAACGCAATACGCTGCGCCGACTTCGGGCCAACGCCGGGAAGCCTTCCGAGTTCGTCGATCAGATCCTGGACGGGGCCAGCAAAAAGCGCCAAGACTCAGCCGCCGCCGAGCATGCCGCCGAGGTCATCGAGATCCATGCCACCCATGGCGTCGGACTGACCTTCTTGAATCTGGGTAGCGGCATCTCGCAGCGCCGCTAGAACAAGATCGTTGAGCATCTCAACGTCGTCGGGGTTGACCACAGACTTGTCGATGTGAACGGAGTGGAAGTTCATTCCGCCGTCGACCTCGACTCGGACCATGCCTCCCCCACTGCTGCCCTCGACTACCTCTGCTGCGGCCTCTTGAGCTCCGGCCAGCATTGCTTGGGCTTGTTCCATCAGGCCGCCAAGGTCCATGCCACCCGCTCCGCCTCCGAGCAGTGCAGATAGGTCCATGCCAGCTTCTGGTTCGTTCTCTTCACTCATGATGTTCAGCTTTCTTGATCGAGTATTTCGGCGCCCGGAAATACGTCTGCGATTCGGTCAACCACCGTACTGCTCATGCCGTCGGCATCGGTTAAGTCGTGGATATCGATCTCGGATTCGTGCTGAGCCTCTGGTGCTGCAGTCGCCGCAGCAGTTGGAGCTTCCGGCGAAACGTCGCCCGCTCGAAGCGAGATGGTCAGCGGTGCACCAAACGTTTGGGCGATGGCCCCCTCGACCTCTGCTCGCACAGGTTCGCAGCGCTGAGCTTGGCTATCGCTCGGAAGGACGTAATCGATGACGTTGCCGTTCACAGCTACGACTTGGCCAGCGAGGAAACGAGCACGGGCCTTGGTCGGCAGGTTGTCGAGCATTCCAGCCCATCCGCCGCGAAGCGTCTCGACGGTGACGGCGTCGCCGGAAGGTGTCGCAGCAGGAGCGGTCTCTGCTGGCTTCGGCTCTGGTGCTGATTGCTCGGCCGCCGGTGGCACCTGCTGTGCTGGCGTCTCAGGAGCAGGTTCGGGATCTGCACTTCGCATCGACGGAGGAGTGGGCGGTGGCGTTCGCCCCGAGGAGCGTTGTGGTGGCGTAGGCCGAGAGGGCTTTGCTGGGGCACTGTCTGGCTTGTCTGCGGTCGAGCCTGACTTTGCGGCGAGTACCGCTCGGGCAGCTGATGCTTTGCCCGGCTTTGTTACCGAAGCAGGGGGGCTGGCCGGCGCCTCATCAGTCGCGACGGGATCGGCTGGCGCTGGAGTGTCCGTTGGCGCCTCGGTCGGCGCCTTTGGGGGTGCGGCTTGTGCACCTGTCATACCGCTAGCGACTTGAGCTTCGAGATCTGCAATGCGGCTCAACAAACCGTCGATCGAACCATCTGATCCAGGCGAACACGAACGGACAAACGCAACCTCAAGGTCGATACGAGGGTCGGGCGCCTGGCGCATCTCGACGAGCGAACTTCCAACGAGTTCGAGCACCCGGGTGAGGGTGCCGGGTGTGAGGCGCGGGGCAAACGAGTCTGCGAGTTCTCGCTCCGACTCAGACAGTCGCGCTGGCGGAGCTCCCATCTTCACAAGAAACACCGAACGCACCGCTTCGATAAAGAGCTCGCCGATGCGTCGAGGATCGGTCCCCCGAGAGGTGGCATCCTCAACAGCGGCCAAGGCCATGCTGGCGTCCTGGGAGGCGATCGCCTCGAGCAAGGCAGGTGTGGTCGAGTCGACGTCTGAAATGCCACCGGCGGCAACGACTTGGTCAAGCGCAGAAAGCGTGTCACGAGCAGACCCACCACCCACCTTCACGACATGGTCGACGATCTCTTCGGTCACCTCAATATCTGCGTCGGCTGCCACATCGCGCACTAGCTGGGCCATCTGATCAGCCGGTATCAGCGTGAGTTCAAACTGCTGAGTGCGGCTGCGGATCGTCTGGACGACCTTGTGAGGTTCGGTGGTTGCCAACACAAACACCACGTGGTCGGGCGGCTCTTCGAGGGTCTTGAGCAGAGCATTCTCCGCACCCGGCGTGAGCATGTGGACCTCATCGAGCAGATATACCTTGCGTCGACCTGGCGTACCGAGAGCTACCTTCTCGAGAAGTTCGCGAATGTGTTCGACTCGGTTGTTTGAGGCCGCATCGAGTTCGTGCAGATCAAAGCTTCTACCGGACTCGATCGACACACACGAATCGCAAACGCCATCGGGCTCTCCGTCGATTGGATTGTCACAGTTCAGAGCTTTTGCGAGCACTCGAGCAGCCGTCGTCTTTCCCGTGCCGCGCGGCCCACTCAAAAGATAGGCGTGTCCCACCCGTTCGTTATCGACAGCATTGCGCAGCGCAGTCACAACATGTTCCTGGCCAACGATGTCGCCGAAGGCCTGCGGACGGTAGCGACGGTAAAGAGACTGATAGCTCACAAGTGGACTCTATCGCTGAAGTCCCTGGCCATTCATGCCGATAGATACCAGGTGTACACGGGCTTGGGCACACGCCCACAAAATACGGAGGGCAAGAAGTCTCGATCCGGCGCGTTCAATCGCACGGTGCTCGCTCTGTCGTTCACGAGTTTCTTTACCGACATCAGTTCTGAGATGGTGGCCGCGGTCATTCCGCTGTTCCTCACTACACAGCTGGGCTTCACCCCATTCCTATTCGGAGCGTTCCAAGCCGCCTTTGAGATAGCGAACGCACTGCTGCGAGTGGTCGGCGGGTTCATCGCGGATCGCACAAAGAAGCCAAAGCAGACGGCGGCTACGGGCTATGGCATTTCGACTGCAAGTCGCATTGGATTGCTCGGAGCGACCCTCGCTTCTGCTCCCGTCGTCCCGTTCCTACTTATCGATCGCCTCGGGAAGGGCCTGCGCACCGGCCCTCGCGACGCGATGATCTCGCTTTCAACGCCCGAGAGATCGTGGGGAACAGCATTCGGCTTTCACCGAACGCTCGATGCTGCGGGCGCCATGATCGGCCCACTGCTCGCCTTTGGGATCTTGCTTGCGCTCCCCGGTTCGTTCACGTCGATCTTCACGTTCAGCGTGGCGTTTGGTCTGCTCGGCTTTGCCGTGATCGTGACCTGGGTCCGCAACCCTCGAATCAAATCAACGACTGTCACCAATGTCGACAGCACCGAGGAGCCCCGCGGGACGTCCACCAAGGAGCTGCTCAAATCGCTGTTCGCGAACCGCGGTTTCCGACGAATCGCAGGCATCGGAATGGCATTCAGCCTCTTCATGATCGGCGACGCCTTCATCTATCTCGTCATCTTCGACGCAGCACGAGCGTCAAACTCAGTTGGCATTGGCGGCTTTGGCGCACAGTGGTTCCCTCTGCTGTTCGTCGGCACAGCTCTCGGCTTCCTAGCCACCGCTACCCCACTCGGGAAGGTCGCCGACAGGATCGGACGAGCCCGTGTCTGGGTCGTTGGCCAATGCGCACTCGCACTCGTCCTCGGTTCGTTGCTGTTCCAGCCAACATCGGTCGTCGCAATCGCCGGAATCCTTGCACTCCTGGGCATCTTCTACGGGGCCACCGACGGCGTTTTGCCAGCCCTTGCCGCAGGAGTGATCCCCGACGAGCATCGAAGCGCAGGATTATCGGTTCTGAGCACCCTTGTGGCGATTGCAAGAACTGCTTCAGCTTTTGCGTTTGGCCTCATTTGGGAGCAGGTTTCGGTCGATAGAGCACTAATGGTTATGTGTGGAGGGCTCGTGCTCACTATTGGAACTGTCGGTGCCTTTGCGCTGTTGCGTGAAACCCCGACGGAGGCTTCGTAATGTCGGAACACTCAGACGACCCAAACAGCGCCACTGAGAGCGTCCCAGAGGACGCAAGCCCACATGACGAGTCGGGCGAGCCGAGCAACCTTGCCTTTGGATTGTTGGCCCTTGCACTGCTCGTGATGGTTGGCGCATCTGTGTATTTCGTGGGCTTGCTCTTGAGCGACGCCAACGAGACCGAAGCCGCTGCCGCGAGCGCTGCCGAACAGATCGAGGCATTCGAGGAACAAGCACTCACTACCACGCCTGAAACAACTCCCGACACGGTGCCCTTCGCCGAAGAGCCCCCCGAAGTCGACGAGCCGGAAGCTGTAGCCGAAGAAGAAGAGGAAGAAGAAGAGTTCACCGGCAGCCAAGCACCACTGCCAGACGTGGATCCTGAAACGATCGGTATCGCGTTCGTGAACCGCACCCCCGGCGACGACTACGGCAAGGTCGGCTACATCGACCGTGCCGGTGGCCGGAACCAAACAGAACTCGAGTGCGAGCGCATCGACCTCAACGCCAACGGCGGCATCTGCCTCGATGACGACACCGGAATCGGTGGCGGCGGACGCGGACTCATTCTTGGTCCCAACCTGAACGCCAATCTACGATTCGGAATCAACCTGCCAAGCCGCGCTGCAGTCTCACCCGATGGTGAAGTTGTGGCATGGACCGGCTTCGCAGTCGGCCATAGCTATCTGGAGCCTGGCGAGTTTGCTACAACCACACAGCTAGTCGAAGTGGAACGTGGCATTGGTGCCAACCTAGAAACGATCTTCACGACCTTTGACTTGAACGGCGAAGTACTCAACGACGACGAGCGGAACTTCTGGGGAGTGACCTTCGTCGATAGCGACCGCTTCTACGCCACGGTCGGCGTGGGTGAGAACACCTCGATTGTCGAGGGTACGATTTCGAACTCCACGATGAACGTCGTGCACGAAAACGCAACCTGCCCAGAGATCTCCCCCGACGGTTCGACACTGCTCGTGAAGGAACGCACCGAAGGAGACTTCTTCCAACTTGTTGCTATCGATGTTGCAACCGGCAGTCGGCGGAACCTGCCTGAGGCTCGTTCGGTCGAAGACCAAGTCGAGTTCCTCGACAACAACACGATCATCTACGGCCTGCCAAACGAGTCGGAGGGAACCGAAGCACAGCCCGCATGGGACGTGTGGTCGTTAGACCTCAACGGCGGTGCCCCTCAGCTGATTATCCCATTCGCAGATTCACCCGCGGCGATCTAGGGGGCGGTGAAAGGGGCCCGCAGGCCCCCTCGCCTATGCCTTCTTACGGGGGATGTCTGCGTTTTTGAGGACGGTTCCGTCGGGCGTGATGATGCCCGCCTTGGAGCCGATCGACAAGCTGTTTGCTGCAAACAGATCTTCACGGTTGATGATGACCCACCGGTAACCCTCGACCTTCTTGATTCGCTTGAATGCGTTCTTCATCTCGCCGGCTTCGCCAGCTGCGATGATCGAACCCTTTTCGCTCACAAGGTCGGCCTTGCCGCTTGGGTCCGGTGAAGCACTCATGCTCTCGGCCGCTGCGCTGAGCAGCTCTTCTCGGTTCATTCTTGACATTAGAGTTCAGCCTCCGGTGTAGTCAGGATGCGCTCAACCTCGGCAGCTGCTGCAGCGTTTGCTGCAGCGTCTTCGCCGTCGACGGTGATTACAACCTCATCGTTTGCAACAGCGCCAAGAGCAAGAACGCTCATGATGCTGTTTGCCTTTGCGGTCTTGTCACCCTTAGCGATGACAATTTGGCCCCCAAAGGTCTTTGCATATTCAACAATGATGCTCGCAGGGCGAGCGTGGAGCCCGCCTTCGCCAGAGATGGTGACGGACTGAACCACAGGTCCACCCTCGACAGCATCATCTGCATCATCGTCGTCTTCGTCTTCTACCGGTGTGGTGAGCACCGTGTATAAGAATTCTGTGTCTGTGGTATCCCACAACTTTTTGGCTTGTTCCTCGTCCTGGAGGATCTCGGCCATGTGGCTGAGAATCTCGACGTGGTCATCGCCAACGGCGCCAAGGCCAATGACGATGTGTGCGGTTCCGACTCCCCAGTCGACCCCCTCTGGATATTGAGCAACGACGATTCCGGTCTTCATGACCGCTTCTTTGCTCTCGAAGGTGCCGTGAGGCATGGCAACACCGTTGCCAAGAAACGTAGACACGTTTGCGTCACGCTCGACCATGGCGTCAACGTAGCTCGGTCCAACAGATCCCAATTCGACCAGCATGTTGCCCACGTGGCGAATGGCGTCGTCTTTGGGAACTGAGGGAAGACCGGTTATTACCGACTCGCGTTTGAGAACGCTTGAGTCCATTACAGCGCCGACTCGACGTCGTTGCCAGCCTTGAGAGTCTCAACGAGACCCTTCACCGCTGGATCGCCGAAGAACATCATGAACGGGATGATTGCCGCGTTCGGGAAGTTGTTCTTGGCCTGAGTTGAAAGAGACTTGTGAGTGACGATCACGTCAGCGTGGTCAGGCACCTGACCGACAGGGCTGTGAATCACTTCGATATCGAGCTTGGCCTTCTTGACCATCTTCTTGAGCTGATTTGCACCCATGAGGCTGCTACCCATTCCAGCTTCACATGCAAACACTATGAGCTTTACCTCATCTGCCTTCTTTACCACCATGTCGCTCATCTGTTTCCTCCGATTTTGTAAGGACGAGCATCGTCGTCTGTAGATCTGCGTTTCTAGAACCATCAAATGGTGCGAGATGTTCCTAGAACTAGAAAGGGCCGGCAGGAGCAGCGTAGCTGCCACCTACCGGCCCAATCAAAGTAGAACATGTTGTTACTTAGTAGTTGTTAACTACGCAGTTGCAACACCTGGGATGTTGAGTGAAGGATCTGCTGATCCCTGTGCAACATCTACTTCGTTGTCGGTCATGTCCTTCACTGGGAAGAGCTTCAGGAGACCTGAGCCAACCACGAAGGCCAGTACTGCACCAACAGCTACACCAGCGAGCACACCAAACGCTGCTCCACCTTCAGGAGGCAGGAACGTGAGGTATGCAATGATCGAGCCTGGGCTCGGTGGGCCGGTGAGGCCAGCGTCGGTTGCGACGAATACGAGGTCAGCGGTGATGCCGCCAGCCCACATTGCGCCGATCATGACTGGGTTCATGAGGACGTACGGGAAGTACACCTCGTGGATGCCACCAATGAAGTGGATGAGGATTGCGCCAGGAGCTGAAAGCTTGGCGAGACCCTTACCAGCGAACCAGTATGCGCCGAGGAGACCGAGGCCTGGGCCAGGGTTTGACTCGAGCATGAAGAAGATCGAGCGTCCGGTTTCAGCAACATCCTGAGTACCAAGAGGCGTTAACACACCGTGGTTGATCGCGTTGTTCAAGAAGAGAATCTTGCCAACCTCGATCGGTATGTCTGCCAGCGGTAGGAGTCCTGCATCGGAAATGGCTGTCACCAAGTCACCGAAGATTCGCGCAATCCAAGCCATGATTGGCCCAATAACGAGGTAAGCGAGGAACACGAGACCAACGCCAGCGAAGCCCTGCGAGAAGTTGTTGAAGAGCATCTCGAAACCAGCTGGAGTGCGTGGCTCAAGGAAATCATCAATCTTCTTCATGACCCAGCCCGAAAGTGGACCGATGATCATCGCACCGAGGAACTGTGGAGGCTGAATTGCCAGCTCAGTACCGTCGGACGCCAACACAGTGCCCTGAGAGCCAATGGCACCCATGATTGCAACTGCACCAAGTACGCCACCACGGTGACCGTGGATCATCTTACCGCCGGTGAAGGCGATGAGAATTGGGAGAAGGTTGACGATCATTGGTCCGACGAGTGCGTCGGTCAATGTTCCCCAAATCTCTCCCTCTTGACCGCCACCAAAACCGAGGCGTGGAAGCCAACCGGTTGGGATGACGAGAGCGGTGATCAAACCCCAGGCCATAAAGGCACCGATGTTTGGGATCACCATTGCGGCTAGGTATCCACCAAACCGCTGAAGCTTTTCTTGCATAGCTGTCCCTCCTTTAGAGTTAGAAGGCCATAGTAGACGCAAAGTTTGTGACGGTCGCCACTCTCATAAGGGCACTGCCCCCCTCCGACAACTTGCCTGCCCGAAAGGCTTGACGTGGCCCCCAAAAGTGAGTTAGCCCCTTTATGTCGCTTTTATGCCCCTTTATATGGCCTTTATCTGTTGAAATTTCAACGAAAGCTAGAGAAGTGCCGAAAGTGTCGCCACGTCCGATGACGACAACAGAGGGCTCACAACGACCACTGGCGCGTCGATTTCGGGCAGCGGAATCGTGGATATTACAAAATTGAAATCTGCGGTTTTTTGCTGCTCATACTCGCTTGCGGACAAAACTTGGACCAAAGAGAGCTCGGGGAATTCCGCTTGAAGACGCGAGACCAACACCCAGGCAGTGGCCATTCCGCTCGGGCAGACCACCATTGCTCGTCGCCTCGGTCGCAGGTTCGCTCGCTCCATCGCGCCGGACAGATACATAGTCACAAAACCGAGTTCGTCGTCGTTGACCGGAGTGCCGAGGTAGTCCTCGATTATCCCGCGACACTCAACAACGACCTCTTGAACGTCGGGGTAGCGCGACGCCACCTCTTCGGCGAGAGGGTTGTGCACAGGCAGCCCGTACTGCAGCCTCACACAGAGCCGCGCGAAGTGATCGGAGAGGCCACGACGCAACGAATCGTCGTTCAACAAGCTCCGATGCAGCTTGTCGGTGGCTAAAACCAGGATTTTGTCAACCAAGACCTCAATGTCTGCACCGGTCGACGTTTCTTGACTCAGGGCATCAAAACCAAGCAAATACTCCGTCAAACCAGCAACTTCCTCGTTGCTGAGCTCCGGTCGGCGAGGGCGACTCGGAGAATCTACGAGCTGGCGAACCGTGCTGGCCACCGGATGTTCACTCAATGAGCGAAATTGGCCCGGTTCGAGGTCGATTGGGCGCCCCTGAGCGACCCGGGCTTCGGTAATTGCGAGATACAGGGTGTAAACCAGCTCGCTATTTCCCGAACTCAAACGCTCACGAAGAGGACTTTTCGCCAACGCCGCAGACGTTTCATAGACCGAAAGCACCGCAAAACGGTCCTTCAAACCCGCCGGAACACGAACTCGAATCAGTTCCGACTCTTCGAAAGGCACC
Organism: uncultured Acidimicrobiales bacterium; assembly: GCA_964535395.1. Classification (GTDB taxonomy): domain Bacteria; phylum Actinomycetota; class Acidimicrobiia; order Acidimicrobiales; family SHLQ01; genus SHLQ01. Next base: position 4,376 of record CAZHUR010000001.1, on the reverse strand, counting down.
GAAATCAGCTCATCGAGGACATCTGCGGGGATCGATTCAAGGAACAACTGCACCAACGCACGACGAACCTTCTGTTCTGACCCAACAAGCGTGAGTCCCTTGCCCGACTTGCGTACGAGCGGGAGGCCCATCCGCTCAAGCCAAGGCTCGCAGCGCTGCAAGTCTCGTCGAGCAGAGGTCTTTGACACCTCTAAGTCCTCGTGCAGCTGATCGAGGGCAATGGGTCCGGGGTAGTTCCACAACAACGCGTCGAGCAACAAATGTTCGCGTTCTTCTGGTGCATACACTCGCGGAGTGGTCGAGCGCTGATCGAGGTCTTCGAGGATCGCGGCTCGAGTCTGCTCGTCGGCTTCGACAAAAAGGCCCTTTCCACGCTGGCGAACCAGAGTGGCTCCAAACGTATCGAAGTAGTTCTCCGCGGTCGCCAGCCTGTAGCGGATGGCGCGTTCGGTGAGTACTAAGTCGACAGCCAGGTCAGATGTACTGCGGGCCTCGTCTTGGCCAATAAGCCAACGGACGATCCGCGTAACCCTGCTGTCGAGAGGAGCACTCACGGATTGACCACGTGCGGCCTAAGTTGTTTGCGAACCTCTTCTGCAGACTCGGCAGTGTTGATCACCTTGCGGATCTCTTCGGCAATCGACACGTCTTGAGCAGCCAAGGTTGCCTTGATCAGATTTACCGAGTTTGCAGACACCGAGAGCTTCGTGATGCCGACCGAGGCAAAGATGATCGCTGCGAGCGGGTCCTCCGCAGCCAGGCCGCACACCGAAGTTGGTACACCCTTTGCGTTGCCAGCTTCGGCGACCATCTGGCTGAGGCGGATAACGGCCGGGTGTAGTGGATCGTGAAGCTTGGCGAGCGCTCCCATCATTCGATCGGCGGCCATTGTGTACTGAGTGAGATCGTTGGTGCCGATCGAGAAGAAGTCGACATGTTCGGCAAATCGATGTGCGTTGAGCGCAACCGAGGGGACTTCGACCATGACGCCAAGCTTGACGTCACCAATTTCTATGTTCTCGCTGTCGAGCTTGGCTCGTTGGTCGATCACACGTTGTTTGACGCCGAGAAACTCCTCGACCGTTGCAACCATTGGGATCATGAGCGAAATATCGCCGAACGCAGCAGCTCGGAGAGCCGCTCGGATCTGGCTATCGATGAGTTCGGGGAAAAGGTCGTAGATTCGAACGCCGCGCATGCCGAGGAAGGGATTCTCTTCTTCGTCCATGTTCAGGTATTCGGCCGGCTTGTCGCCTCCAATATCGAAGGTTCGAATGACGACGGTGTCTTCCCAAGCCTCTGCGGCTGCTTTGTATTCTTCGAATTGCTGCTCCTCGGTTGGTGGCTTTGGGACATCGAGGAACAAGAACTCGGTTCGGTAGAGGCCAACGCCGTCGGACTGTTCTTCTACCGCTTTGGCAATGTCGCCTCCACCGGCGATGTTCGCCGGAACTGCAATGCAGGTATCACCGAAGGTCGCATCGATGCCTCGGACTTCGTCTAGCCGCAGCTGCAGAGATGCACGCGCCTTCGCGGTTTCTTCGAACACCGCTTTGACCTCATCTGATGGGTCGGCCGCAAATGCACCGGCGCCGCCATCGAGACTCGCAAACTTTGGAGCGGCTTCGAGGAGGTTTTGGACACCAACAACCGCTGGAACACCGAGCGAGCGAGCAATGATCGCCACGTGGCTGGTGGCACCACCGGTCTCGGTTGCGAATCCAAGTACGAGGTCGGCATCGAGCCCAGCGGTCTCGGCCGCTGTTAGCTCGTGAGCGATCAGAATGCTCGGCTCGGTGATCGTGAGACCTTCGGAGTCGACACCGGCCAGGTCGCGCTTGATGGCGGCCATAACCTCGCCGATGTCGGCTGCGCGTGCGGCCAGATACGGGTCGGGCAGCGAAGCAAGCAAGGCCGAAAGGTTCTCGGCTGCGGTATCGAACGCTTCGGCGGGAGGTGTGCCGCCCTCGATCAGTTCCATGACCGAGTCGGGAATCATTGGGTCTTCTGCCATCAGGCTTTGCGCCTGCAAAACGTCAGCGGCATCTTCACGGCCAGCCTCGCGTGTTTGTGCAGATAGATCTTTGAGCTTGCCACTGACCCGGGATGCGGATTCTTCGATCGATGCGAGTGGGTTCTCGATCTCGGTTAGTTCGACCGACTCGACGACGACCGAAACGACCGGGCCAATCGCAACACCAGGAGAGGCTCCTACGCCATCCATCAGCGCATCTTTGATTCCCTCGTAGCCGCTTTCCATTTACAGTTTCTCCTCTAGTACCCGATAGATGGTTGCGCCACTGACCAAGGTGGCACTTGCTGTCGCCGTCACACCAAGGACTCCGAGCACGATGCCCAAGAGCGATGGGGTTCCTGTTTCTACATCTAGACCTACACCTAGACCCACAACGCCGAACAGGTTGAACATAAAGAACATCCCGGCAATTGCGAAAAGTCCAATTCGCCTCCCCTGACTGAGTCGCACGCTGACGCCGAGCGCCTTCAACCCGTTGATCTCTTGACCGCCGGCGATGATATAGCCGTAGAACGGATATAGGAGCAGAACAACGAGCGACGGCAACCCCGGAATGAGAAACGAATAGCGGAAGCCAAGCGTGACTCCCGCCCAGAACCAAAACGTTGCAAAGGCGTGGTTGATCCATTTCTTGCCGTCGATAAGCGGAGCCTTTATGTCGATCTTCTTGCCGTCGGCGACATCGAGTGCATAACGAAACCACGGAGCCGCAACGATGCCGGCGGGATATGCAGCGACCATCAAGAGGGCAACCCATTGCAGCTGTTCGATCACCGAGAGCGTCGATGTGAGGTCTGCGTCGACCCGCTCTTGGAGTTGGCTGTTAAAGCTGCGCCACGGGATCGACGCGAGGCCAAACACGATGAATACGGGCAGTCCAGCGGCCATCAAGATCGGGACGTTGCTAAAGAAGCCCTTGATTCCCGAGCTGAACACATCGCCAACGGAGATTCCGAAGTCTTCCTTCGGTTTCTTCTCCTTGGCTGCCTTCTTCTTTGCGTCTTGCTTCTT
>CAZHUR010000001.1:0-1230 GCA_964535395.1 uncultured Acidimicrobiales bacterium | reverse complement strand
GGTTGCTTCTTCTTGGCCATTATTCGCTGCTCACCAGCATCGAGCGATCGATGTCTGTCGAAAGCGTGACCGCTGCTCGATCTTCGTCGGTCGCTGGATCGAACGCAGTGGTCGGAGACTGAACCGCAGCCCTGCCAAACGACAGCGCCGATGCCAGCGCATCGGGTCCGACTCCTCCGCCAGCGAGGAAGCCAGCGAGGAAACCGTCGCCCGCACCCACGGTGTTCTGAACGTTGTTTGTTGGCGCCGTGCCGTGGACAACACCGGCCTCGTCGATGAGAACAGCGCCCGAGGAACCCAGGCTGACGACCACTCCAGCGACTCCACCGTCTCGCACATCGATCGCCGCATCGACGACATCGCCGAGAGTTGGCAGCTCTCGGCCGACAACGTCGGCGAGCTCGTCCCGGTTGGGCTTGATCAGTGCAGCGTTTCCTTCGACCGCGGCCTTCAGAGCAGCACCGCTGGCATCGATGGCCATACGCACACCGGCCTCCTTGCCTTGGGCCGCCAGCAAGCGATAAAAGTCGGCGGAGATGCCCGGCGGCAAACTGCCGCAGCCGACCAACCAGTCGGCACCGGCGGTCACCTCGGCTACCGCATCGAGCAACTGCTGCTGCTGGGTAACGTCGAACGTGTCGCCTGGTTCGTTGACCTTCGTCGTGCGGCCAGCATCGTCGATGACGGTGACGTTGGTGCGAACCGACGTTCCGGTGTCGACCGGATGCCACCGAAATCCGTCAACCGCCTCGGACAGCTCGGCCATCCGTTGCGCATCGCCAGGATTCGAAGGAAACACGCTGGTGCTTTCAACGCCGCTCAACGCCAAAGCGCGAGAAACGTTGATCCCCTTGCCCGACCCCTCGACGGTTACACCCGTTGCACGATTGACAAGTCCAAGTTCAAACGAAGCCGTCTGAAGCGTCCGATCAAAACTCGGATTAGGCGTAACGGTAACGATCATGAGATGACTCTATCTTTCCCACTACTCCCCGGCGAGATCCGAACGGCCCTGTGATGTTCTTCGCACTTCCGGCGAAGATCCGCGGAAGCCGACATGGTCGTCCGCAAGCTGTTACTTCTCTGCACTTCCGGCAGAGATCCGCGGAAGCTCACATGGTCGCTACGCGAGCTCCGCTCCCGCAACCGCCGCCTCCGGCGTCTGGCCTGCGTGGCCCGAACGCTCCCCGAAGGGGACAAAACCTGATTCCGTAGTTTCGCCAAAATCAG